>NZ_CAXQQP010000004.1:0-213692 GCF_964226795.1 Mesoflavibacter sp. | reverse complement strand
AGTGATTTATATAGCATGAGTAAATAGTATCGAGAAGCATCCCTAAGTCATTTCGAAGAAGGCACGACTGAGAAATCACAAAAGAAGCTCTTCTAATCAAATCCAAAAATCAACACAACATGTCATTCAGAGCAAAGCGAAGAATCTAAAATTCGAAGCATCGAGTAATCGAGCAATCTAACAATCGAATAATCTAAAAATCTACTTTCTAAAAATCCTTTTCATCCTATCCAGCAAAGATGCTTTCTTAGGTCCATTATCATGATATCCATTACCATAAGCACCATAACCGTAACCATAACCGTAACCATAACCGTAACCGTATGTTCCTTTTTGATTAAAGTAATTGTATAAAAAGCTAATATTCTTCACCTCTCCTTTTTGATGTTTATCTTTAATCAGTTGTAACATATCTTTTTTGGTGTAATCCTGACGCACAACATATAAGGTAGCATCAGCGTATTCAATAAGTTCTAGCGCATCTGCAACTAGACCAACAGGAGGCGTGTCTAATATAATATAATCATACTTAGCTTTAAGCTCTTCAATAAGCGTATCCATTTTTTCACCAATCAATAACTCAGAAGGATTAGGTGGTATCGGTCCAGAGGTAATAACATCCAAATCTTCCATCATAGTCTTTTGGGTAACTTCCTCTAAAGACATCTGACCAATCAAGTAATTAACCGCACCAATGTTATTATCAATGTCAAAATCTCCAAATATTTTAGGCTTACGCAAATCTAAACCTACCAACACAGTTTTCTTACCACTAAGAGCAAATACAGAAGCTATATTAATAGAACAAAAGGTTTTACCTTCTCCGCTAATAGAAGAAGTAAGCATCACTGTTTTTGTACCTTCTACATCGTGTTTTTTGTACATAAACTGTAAGCTAGAACGTACAGCTCTAAACGCTTCTGCTATAGCAGATTTTGGTTTATTAAGTACAGCTAAGTTATTTTCACTTTCATTTTTACCAACTACACCTAGTAAAGGGATTTTAGTTAAGTCTTTTAAATCGTTTGGACTATGCAACTTATGATCAAAAAACGTCACTAAAAAAGCAAGGATTAGTATTGGGATTAAAGCGCCTAAAACTGCAAAAACATATCGTATATTTAAGTTTCTAGTCACTCTACCCTGACCCGTATCTTTAGCTGGTTCTAACAAGTTAATATCAGATACATTAGAAGCTTTAACCAATTCTGCCTCACCGCGTTTTGCTAAGTACAAATTATAAGTGTTTTGACTTAACAAATACTCGCGCTCTATGGCTTGTAATTGTTGCTGACTTTCTGGTAAAGTAGAAAACTCGCGCTCTACATTATAAATCTTATTATTTATAGATTGAATTTGATACCTGATATTAGTTTTTGCTGAAGAAATACTTTCAAACATCACTTTTTTTAAGCCATCAATTTGACGGTTTAAATCATCAAAAATGGACACATTATCTCGTACAGAATATTCTAATTTAGATTTTTCTGATGAAATTTGTATCATTTGAGAAATTAACCCTTGTATATTCCCATCACTAATACCTTCAATAACTGGCGCAGGAAAACTAGTAAAATCATCACTAGTTTCTAAATAGTTTTTCAGCAAGTCGTAAGACATTAGCTGCTTTTCGTAACTTTCCTTTTGCGTCTCATAATTAGTAATTTTACTAGATAGTTCACCCGTTTCGTTTTCTAGATTATATAGCTTTTTATCACGTTTAAACTCATTTAAAGAGTCTGCCTTTTTTGTCAAATCCCCTTTTACCCTAGACAACTGTTTATCAATAAAATTAATAGTATTAACCGCATACTGATTTTTCTTTTCTAGCTGATCACGATCTAATATGTATATAGAGGTGTTTAAATAATCAACTATTTTAGCCTTATTTTTATTGGTTAGCCTAATACTAAGTAAAGGTGAACGCTCTTCATTAACGACAACATAAGATCTTAAAAAGCCAGAAACCGCACTATTAAAACTAGTATATTTAATAAAATAAGTTTTACCTACAGGTATACTAAAATCTTCACGTAATTCAATACTTCCTTTTAAAAAAGGCAAATTAATATACTCGCCTATTTGATAGCGTTTTTTTAATGTTGGTTGAGTTACTGGCAAACGTTTCACTTCTTTACTCACAAAATTCTGAGTTGCAATAGTTTCTGCTTCACCAAAATCATAAGATAAATCAAAAGAAGTAGCATCAACAAACTCTACCTTAATAGGATGTCCTAAAACCTGATATGCGCTATCTAACCCAACAAATTTAAAAGGAACACTGCCGTACATATCGGTTTTATAAAAACGTCCCTGAGTCAAATAACTTAAATATAAATCTAAACTATCTACGACCTTTTCATGATGTTCTCTAGATTTTAAATTAAGAAGCACTTCTTGTACTTTACCAGAAATACCACCATAATTAAAAATTAAACTTGTATTAGAAGTAAATAACGGATTTTTATCATCTTGCACCGTAATTTTAGCGTCTAATGTATAAGGAAACTCTTCTCTTATATTTTGTTGATATACAATATAGACTCCAACAATTAAAGCCAACAAAAACCACTTCCAATAACTTAAAGCTCTAAAAACAAAAGCTTTAAAATCAAACATTTGCACATCTTGCTCTTGGACTTGATTTTCCATATTATAAATTTCTTGCTAAAAAGTAAGTACTAACTAATACCGAAAAGATACTTGCTACCGTAGTTATAGTTTGTGTTGCGGTTTGACCTGCTCCTAAAGCCTTTCGTTTTAAAGGTTTAACCATAATAATATCATTAGGCTGTATATAATAAAACTCAGATTCCATTGCAGCTATATCGGTCAAATCTATATGATGTATTTTTTGTCCATCAGGATATTGCCTAACAATTAGTACATCTTTACGATCTCCTGTTTGTGCAATATCACCTGCATTAGCAACCGCTTCAAGTATATTAACGCGTTCTCTATATAATACCTGTGTCCCTTTATTACCAATTTCACCAAGTGTGGTATATCTTAAACCTGCTAGTTTTACGGTCACAAAGATTTGCGCTGTTTCTTTAAAATACTTCTCTAGCAACAAATCCTTTACCTTATCTTCTATTTCTTCTACAGTGTATCCTAACACGTTAATCTCACCTAATATTGGAAATTCGATATTACCATGTAAATCCACAGTAAAACCATTAAAGTAAAGACCTTGTTCAGACTGTCCAATATTACCTACAGCATTAGTATTAGTTGGGTTAAAAATCTTTACCAATTCTTCATCTAAAGCTTTTACGTTAATACTTAAAATATCATCTATCTGCACACGGTACGGTTGTGCTAACGCTTTAATCTGTAACGAGTCATTTGCTATTGTCCCTTTGTTTTGTAAGTAAACAACGTCTTTGTTTGTGATACAAGAAGAACTAAAAAGAACTAAAACAAGCAGTAAACAAGCAATAAGTGGCTTCATATAGAGGCATTTGATAAGTGACAAATATAGTTTTTCAACCTGAAAAATAAAACTTTTACCGAACATTTCAACCGCTTAACTGTTTTACTAAAATTATAGATTAGCAATTGTAAATTAATTATTGGTAAACATCTCAAACAATCCAATAATCTATAAACCCAACAATCAAAATATAGTCACTTCAAGTCATAAATAAAAATAAGCAAATCGTATCGAGAAGCATCTCCAAGTCATTTCGAAGAAGGCACGACTGAGAAATCACACAAGAAGCTTGAAGCACATAGTTAGAAGCATGAAGATGAATAATAACACACTTTTCAAATTATTAAATAAAATGAATTTATCCTTTGTCATTTCGATGGAGGTACGACTGAGAAATCTCACACGACCAATGAGTAAAAATCTCAAATAGTCTAACAATCCACAATCGAGCTATCGTCACTTCGAGTGATGCCGAAGCATGAGGCATTGTATCGAGAAGCAACAAAAAACCAAATCCACAAACTTTCGCCTTTCAACTTAAAACTAATATTCCCATCTTTGCAAAAAAGAACACTTTGAATTACTTAACTGTAGAAAATATTTCTAAATCCTATGGAGAGCGTACATTGTTTAAAGACCTCTCTTTTAGTGTACACAAGGATCAAAAAATTGCATTTGTAGCAAAAAATGGTACCGGAAAAACTTCCATTCTTAATATTCTAGCTGGTTTTGACGCTCCAGATACTGGTCAAATTATCTACCGTAAAGACATAAAAGTAGCATTTTTACCGCAAGAACCTAATCTAGATCCTAATTTAACTATAGAGCAAACTATATTTAATGCAGATAACCCTATATTAGACATTATTGCTAATTACGAAAAAGCTTTACAAAATCCAGAAGACACAGAAGCTTACCAAACAGCGTTTGAGCAAATGGAAAGGCATCAAGCTTGGGATTTTGAAACTCAATACAAGCAAATTCTTTTCTTGTTAAAACTAGACAGCTTAGACCAAAAAGTAAATAACTTATCTGGTGGACAAAAAAAACGTCTAAGCTTAGCAAACGCATTAATCAATAAACCAGATTTATTAATCCTGGATGAGCCTACCAACCATCTTGATTTAGAAATGATTGAGTGGTTAGAAGGCTTCTTTGCTAAAGAAAACATCACCTTGTTTATGGTAACGCACGACCGTTATTTTTTAGAACGTGTCTGCAACGAAATAATAGAATTAGATCACGGAGAGCTTTACACCTATAAAGGCAACTATTCTTATTACTTAGAGAAAAAAGAAGAACGTATTTTAAGAGAACAAACCGAAGTTAATAAAGCAAAACAACTCTATAAAAAAGAGCTAGGTTGGATGCGTAGACAACCCAAAGCACGTACCACCAAATCTAAATCTAGAATAGACGACTTTGCCGAAATAAAACACAAAGCACACCAACGCCGTAAAGATCATGTTGTCGAGTTAGAGATAAACATGGAGCGCTTAGGTAGTAAGATTGTAGAGTTAGTAAAACTTTCAAAATCTTTTAAAGACAAAATCATTTTAGACCAATTTAGCTACAACTTTCAAAAAGGTGAACGTGTTGGAATTATTGGTAAAAACGGAACTGGTAAATCCACATTTTTAAACATCCTTACGCAAACCGCACAACCCGATAGCGGTAAGATTATTATTGGAGAAACAGTTAAATTTGGATACTACACTCAAGCAGGAATTAATCCAAAAGAGGGACAAAAAGTAATTGATGTTGTTAGAGAATTTGGTGATTATATTCCACTAAAAAAAGGACGTCAAATTAGTGCGCAACAATTATTAGAACGTTTCTTGTTTGACCGTAAAAAACAATACGACTTTGTCGAAAAACTAAGTGGTGGCGAGCGTAAACGTCTATACTTATGCACCGTTTTAATTCAAAACCCTAACTTTTTAATCTTAGACGAGCCGACTAACGATTTAGATATAGTCACACTTAATGTTTTAGAAGACTTTCTATTAGATTTTCCTGGTTGTTTAATTGTGGTTTCTCACGACCGCTATTTTATGGATAAAATTGTAGACCATCTGTTAGTCTTTAAAGGTGAAGGTAAAATTGAAGATTTCCCTGGTAATTATACAGATTACCGCATTTATGAAGACAGTAAACCACCAGAAATAGCTTCTGAAGATAAAAAGGAAAAGAAAACTTGGAAAAAAGACAGCAATAGTAATCTGTCTTATAATGAACAAAAAGAATATAAAAACTTAGAAAGTAAGATTAAATCCCTAGAGTTTGATAAAAAAGAATTAGAACAACAATTCTTAAATCCTGACTTAACACAAGACCAAATCACAGAACTCTCTAACAAAATGCAAACGATTATAGATAGTATAGAAGAAAAAGAATTACGTTGGTTGGAACTTGCAGAAAAAATGGAAAATGAGTAAAACTAGTGATTAATAACTGATAACTGATGATTGATAACTGATGACTATAAAAAATCCTTTAGTCATTTCGAGCACAGCGAGAAATCACACAAAAAGCATAAAACTAGATGTACTCAGACCAAGGAAGAGTTAGCAGTTAGTAAATATCTAATAATCCAAAAATCTAATAGTCCAGTAATCTAAAAAATCGTCACTTCGAGTGATGCCGATGCATGAGGCATTGTATCGAGAAGCTAAAGAATAAACTACTATATTTATCACGTCCAAATTACTCCTAATGAGAAAACTAATCATAGCCTATATAAAATTCTTATTACGCTCTAAAAATCAACATGGTGTCCACTCTCCTTTTGTTTATGATTTAGTGACAAAATGCTTTTATGACAAGACAAAATACTCCACCTACAATCAACTAAAAACTTATCGAAAAAACTTACTTCAAAATAAAACAACTATAGAAGTCACAGATTTAGGTGCTGGCTCTCAAGTAGATAAATCTAATACAAGAAAAGTATCAGACATTACTAAAAATGCTGGCACAACAGTTAAAAGAGCTAAACTGTTTTTCAGATTATCTCGTTATTTTAAATTCAACCAAGTTTTAGAATTAGGTACATCTATGGGTATTGCTACACATGCCATAAGTTTAGGTAACCCAAAAACACAAATTACTACTATCGAAGGTTGTCCAAATATTTCAAAATTTACTAAAGACAATTTTAATAAATTAGGCTTAAATAACATTACTTCATTAACAGGAGATTTTAAAGCGGTTATTCCAACATTAACATCAAACACATATGATTTAATCTATTTTGACGGCAACCACCAAAAAGAAGCAACTATAGAGTATTTCAATATGTTATTACCTACAATTAATAACAATACCATTTTTATTTTTGATGACATTTATTGGTCAAAAGGAATGACAGAAGCTTGGGAAACAATAAAAAAACATCCGCAAGTTACAGTTACTATAGACACTTTTTTTTGGGGATTTGTAAGCTTTAGAAAAGAACAAGCCAAAGAACATTTTACTATTAGAATTTAGAGTTAGCAGTTAGCAGTTAGCAAACATCTAAAAATTCAACAATCTAAAAATCGAGTAATCTAAAAACCGTCACTTCGAGTGATGCCGAAGTATGAGGCATTGTATCGAGAAGTATCCCTAAGTCATTTCGAGCACAACGAGAAATCACACAAGAGTAAGTAGTAGTTAGTAAAAATCTCATATAATCTAATACTCGAAAAATCTAATCTTCTAAAAATCGAGCAATCGAGCAATCGAGCAATCGAGCAATCTAAACATCTAATCTTCTAAAAAACTTTCACTTTAAACTTTAAACTCCTAAATTTGATACTATGAAAATATATACAAAAACAGGAGATAAAGGTACAACCGCTTTATTTGGTGGTACACGCGTACCTAAACATCATATACGTATTGATAGCTACGGAACTGTCGACGAACTAAACAGCTATATTGGTTTAATAAGAGACCAAGACATAAATCAAAAATACAAAGACACCTTAATAAATATACAGGACAAACTATTTACTGTTGGCGCTATATTAGCAACAGATCCAGAAAAAGCCACTTTAAAAAATGGTAAAGAGCGCTTAAACATCCCTAAAATAAATGAAGCTGACATCAATTTTTTAGAACAAGAAATGGATAGTATGGATGCGCAATTACCACAAATGACACATTTTGTATTACCTGGCGGACATCAAACCGTGTCATTCTGTCACATTGCACGCACAGTTTGCAGACGTGCAGAACGCTTAGCATCAGCACTTAACGATTTAGAACCATTTCAACCAGAAACACTAACCTATCTAAACCGTCTATCTGACTATCTTTTTGTATTGGCACGAAAGTTGTCACAAGACTTACAAGCAGATGAGGTAAAATGGATTCCTAAAAAAACAGAATAAATTAACCTTTAAAGCATTTATTAATACTGCAAAAGACCTAAAAGTCAAGTAGTTTAAATAAAAACAAACGTTCCTATTTATACTGAAAAAATAATTCACTTTTTTCTTGACTATTTGAACTAAAAATTTATTTTTGCAAAAAATTAAAACGATAAAAGAATGTATTGGACATTAGAATTAGCATCTTATTTAAGTGATGCACCTTGGCCAGCAACCAAAGACGAACTTATCGATTACGCAATCCGTACAGGTGCGCCTTTAGAAGTTGTTGAAAACTTACAATCTATTGAAGACGAAGGAGATTCTTACGATTCTATCGAAGAAATTTGGCCAGATTATCCAACTGACGAAGATTACCTCTGGAATGAGGACGAATACTAAAATAAATAAAGCATAAAAAGTCTCAACATAGAGGCTTTTTTTGTGCTTAAAATTTAGCTTTACACAGCTAAAAACGTATATTTAAGCCCTTTTTTAAAAAGGCTTAGTTCTGTATGCCCTAATTAGCACAGAACTAACATACTAAAAACCAAAAGCTAATGAAATCTTTGGCTCAGCACACTGCTGCTTCAATAGATTTCAACTTAATACAAATTAAATTATGAATTTTTTAAATTCTATACTAAAAGTATTTGTTGGTGATAAGTCTAAACAAGACGTAAAAGCCATCATGCCAATAGTTGAAAAAATCAAATCTTTTGAAAGTGCTCTAGAAGCCTTATCGCATGATCAGCTTAGAGCAAAAACTGCAGAGTTTAAAGCAAAAATTGCCGAAGCACGTCAGCCATTCTATTCTCAAATCGAAACATTAGAACAAGAAGCAGAAGCATCTGATGACATAGACAGAAGAGAAGATATCTATCAAGAAATTGATAAAATTAAAGACGATGCTTACGCCGCTACAGAAGATGTACTTAACAACATCCTTCCAGAAGCTTTTGCTGTTGTTAAAGAAACAGCAAAACGTTTTAAAGATAATACTTCAATTACCGTTGAAGCTAACGAATTTGACCGTTTAATTTCTGGAGAACATAACTACGTTACTCTAGAAGGAGATAAAGCAACTTGGGCAAATTCTTGGGATGCTGCTGGTAAAGAAGTAACATGGGATATGGTACATTACGATGTACAGTTAATTGGTGGTGTTGCAATGCACCAAGGTAAAATTGCCGAAATGCAAACTGGTGAAGGTAAAACGCTTGTAGCAACCTTACCAGTATACCTTAACGCTATTGCTGGTAAAGGTGTACACTTAGTAACAGTAAACGACTACTTAGCTAAACGTGATAGCGCTTGGATGGCTCCTATTTTCCAATTCCATGGATTAAGTGTAGACTGTATAGATTATCATCAACCTAACAGTGATGCACGTCGTAAAGCCTACAACGCAGATATTACTTATGGTACCAATAACGAGTTTGGTTTTGATTACCTACGTGATAACATGGCGCATGCACCTGGCGATTTAGTACAACGTCCACACCACTTCGCTATTGTAGATGAGGTAGATTCGGTTTTAATTGACGATGCACGTACACCATTAATCATTTCTGGTCCGGTACCAAAAGGTGACGAACACGAGTTTACATTATTAAAACCAAAAGTAGAAGATATTGTTAGTGTACAACGTAAATATTTAACTACGGTTTTAGCCAATGCTAAAAAACTTATCGCTGACGGAGACACTAAAGAAGGTGGTTTTCAATTATTACGCGTGTACCGTGGTATGCCAAAAAATAAAGCGTTAATTAAGTTTTTAAGTGAAGAAGGTGTAAAACAATTACTTCAAAAAACAGAAAACTACTTCATGCAAGATAATAACCGTGAGATGCCAAGAGTAGACGCGGAATTATACTATGTTATTGAAGAAAAAAATAATCAGATAGAATTAACAGACAAAGGTGTAGATTATCTTTCAGGTAAAGACAATCCAGACTTTTTTGTCATGCCAGAAATTGGTGTAGAAATTGCTAAAATAGAAAATCAAAATCTATCTAGCGAAGAAGAAGCTAATCTTAAAGAAGACTTATTCCGTGACTTTGCTATTAAATCAGAACGTATCCACACCTTAAACCAGTTGTTAAAAGCTTACGCATTGTTTGAAAAAGACATTCAATACGTAGTCATGGATAACAAAGTAATGATTGTAGACGAGCAAACAGGTCGTATTATGGATGGTCGTCGTTATTCAGACGGTTTACACCAAGCGATCGAAGCTAAAGAAAATGTAAAGATTGAAGACGCTACGCAAACCTTTGCAACTATTACTTTACAAAACTACTTCCGTATGTATCGCAAACTAGCTGGTATGACAGGTACTGCGGTAACAGAAGCTGGAGAATTCTGGGAAATCTACAAATTAGATGTAGTTGAAATACCAACTAACAGACCCATTGCAAGAGATGACCGTGAAGATTTAGTGTATAAAACAAAACGCGAAAAATATAACGCTGTTATTGATGAGGTTACTAAGTTATCTCAAGCAGGTCGACCAGTACTTATTGGTACAACTAGTGTAGAGATTTCTGAGTTACTAGGTAAAATGCTATCCATAAGAAAAGTACCTCATAATGTACTTAACGCAAAACTTCATAAAAAAGAGGCAGATATTGTAGCTGAAGCTGGTAAACCAGGACAAGTAACCATTGCAACAAACATGGCTGGTCGTGGTACAGATATTAAATTAAGTGACGAAGTTAAAGCTGCTGGTGGATTAGCCATCATTGGTACAGAACGTCATGACTCGCGTCGTGTAGACCGACAGTTACGTGGTCGTGCCGGTAGACAAGGAGATCCAGGAAGCTCGCAATTCTATGTATCTTTAGAAGATAATTTAATGCGTTTATTTGGTAGTGAGCGTATTGCCAAAATGATGGATAGAATGGGATTACAAGAAGGTGAAGTGATTCAGCATTCTATGATTTCAAAATCTATTGAGCGTGCACAGAAAAAAGTGGAGGAAAACCAATTTGGTGTTCGTAAACGTCTTCTTGAATATGATGATGTAATGAACTCGCAACGTGAAGTAGTTTACAAACGTCGTTACCACGCATTATTTGGAGAGCGTTTACGTGTAGACTTAGCTAACATGATTTATGATACTTCTGAGTTAATTGCAGAGACCAATAAAGATGCTAACGATTACAAAAACTTCGAGTTTGAATTAATCCGTTTCTTCTCTATGTCTTCACCAATTAGTGAAGATGAGTTTAACAAAATGTCTGCTTTAGAGATTGCCCAAAACGTCTATAAAACAGCTTTTGATCACTATAAAAATAAAATGGAACGCAACGCCGAAATTGCTTTCCCTGTTATAGAAAACGTATACGAAAATCAACGTGATCGTTACAAGCGTATTGTTGTTCCTTTTACGGATGGCACTAAAACGTTACAAGTTGTGACTGACTTAGAAAAAGCTTACGAGAGTAAAGGGAAACAATTAATTACCGACTTTGAAAAGAACATCACATTAGCCATTATTGATGATGCATGGAAGACTCATTTACGTAAAATGGACGAGTTAAAACAATCGGTTCAATTAGCTGTTCACGAGCAAAAAGATCCATTATTAATTTACAAGTTTGAAGCTTTTGAATTGTTTAAAAGCATGATCTCTCAAGTTAATAAAGATGTAATTTCATTCTTATTTAAAGGTGAATTACCAACAGAAACAACTAATGCTATTAGTGAAGCAAAACAAGTACGTCAAAAAGAGAATCTAAAAACTGAAAAGGAAGAAATTCCTAATTTAGACGAACGTGCTGCCCAAAATAGAGCTGCTGGTAACACACAACAACAACCACAAGTTGTTGAAACTATTGTTAGAGAGCAACCAAAAATTGGTCGTAATGACAGAGTGACTATAAAAAATGTAATGAGTGGCGAAAACAAAACCCTTAAATACAAACAAGCAGAACCATTAATTGCTAAAGGCGAATGGGTTTTGGTAAATGAATAAATAATATATACTAAATCATATTAAAAATCCCAAAGTGTAATGCTTTGGGATTTTTTTGTATTTTTATTTAACTAACTAAAATCTTTAATTATGCTAAGAAAAATATTAGCCACAATTGCTGGTATTATAGCTGCAAGTCTATCTATTTATCTTATTGAAACCTTAGGTCATACTTTGTTCCCTTATCCTGAAGGCGCTAAACCTTTGGATATGGAATGGATAAAAAACAATATAGATCTTATTCCTCGTGGCTCTATGATAGCTGTTATCATCGCACATGGTTTTGGGATAGCTGTTGGTATGTTTATAGCAGGACTTATTGCTAAAACATCTATAATTCCTGCATATATTGTCGCTGGCTTTATGGTTGTAGCTACAATTGCTAATTGGTTTATGATTCCTTCTCCAACATGGTTTTATATTGCAGATGGTATTAGTGTAATAGCTGGATTTTTATTTGGTAAACCTTTAGCAAGACGTCACATTTATGGAAAAATAGAAACAATTAGATCATAAAAATATGGAGCAACAGTTAAAGATTTTTAAAATCATTCATCTAACTTTAATTGCAGGATTAATTTTGGCGTATTACTTTTTAGGAGATTTAGGGAATTTAACAGAGTTATCATTCCCAACAGTTAACAGTAAAAATTACATTTATTTATTTATCCCAATAGCTGCATTTATAGTTAGCAATCTATTATTTAAACATTTTGTTTCTAAAATAGATAACAACCTTTCTGTACAACAAAAATTGGTTAGTTATCAATCTGCATCAATAATAAGATGGGCAATTTTGGAAGGCGCAGCTTTTTTAATTTTATTAATCTATCCAGAATTTCTTCTTTTTGGAATATTATTAATTGTTTATTTGGCTCTACTTATTCCTACAGAAGCAAGAATAAAAAGAGATTTAAATCAATTTGATTAAACCAATCCTAGTATTGGTTTTGGATCTATTGTATTTTGTTTATAAAACTCTAATTCTTTAGCACTACAAACACCAGGATAATCTCCTTCTTTACCTTGTAAATCTTTTATAATTTGAAAGTGAAGATGCGGCGCATAATCTCCATTTACCTTTGCATCTCCTAATTGTGCAATAATATCTCCTTGTTTTACACTTTGACCAACTTTAATTTTTTTAATTGAAGCACGCGATAAATGACCATAAAGTGTATAAAACTTATCATTTCCTAAGCTGTGCTCTAAAATTATGGTTGGTCCGTAGTCTCCAAAATTAGTATTATCATTAAAGCTATGGATTACTCCATTAAAAGCAGCAAGCATATCTGTTCCTGCAGGACACCATAAATCTAAACCCAAATGAATATTACGTTGCGCTTCTTCGGTTTGAGAAGAAAAGTAATCACTACGGTCATAAAGATTTCTATGCTCTAAATAGCCACCATATGCTACTTTTTTATTAGCTTTTTTAAGATAATTATTAATATAAACCTCCCACGCTTTAGAAGAAGACACATCAAATAACTTTAAATCTTCATTCTGTTTTGACAAATCTATTGCAACATAATCATTAATTGAAATTGAATGATCAACTACAAAAATTTCTTCTTGATTTGAAGCATCTAAAATCTTATTTAAATCCATTACGCTATTCTTATTTTAGAGAATAAAGATAACATCTAAATTAATTTTTCGTTATACTTATATTCAATAAATTTGCTATACTTTTATATTCAATAAATCCTTAATTCTACAATGAATAAATTTTTAAAGTGGATAATATATGCCCTAATTGCAATAGCTGTACTTGTTTTAGGCTATCAATTTTTTACTAAAACCGGTGTTTTTGAACAACGTTTAAGTCCACCAAAAACAGTTGCTTTTAAAGTAGACGATTTAAATTTAGAAGTGTTTTACAATCGTCCTTCAAAACGTGATCGTGAAGTTTTTGGAGCATTAGTACCATTTAACCAAGTTTGGCGTACTGGAGCAAACGAAGCTACTACTTTTGAAACTAATCAAGATTTAACCGTACAAGGCATGTATCTACCTAAAGGAAAATACACCATTTGGACTGTTCCTATGGAGGATACTTGGAAAGTAATGTTTAATTCTAAGCAATACGAATGGGGAGTAAATGAAAAAATGGAACCTATGTGGGATCCAAATTTTGATGTTATTGAAGCAGAAGTGCCTGTCAAGGATTTAGATAAACCTGTAGAACAATTTACGATTGCTTTTGATAACTCTACAGACGACTTAAAAATGACAATGGCTTGGGATGATGTAAAAATTGAAATTCCTTTAAATAGATAATTTCAACATAAATAAATTCACTTTTGGCTAAAAAAGAAATAAAAAAATCAGCGTTATCTGAACAAGAAGGTGTTACATCTTCTGAAATTACTAATGCCGAAGCTGTTTCTAAATTAAAAGCAAAACGCAAATCTAAAAGGGACACACAAGACTTAATTAACTCGCTTCTTGATGGAAATATTACAGCTTTAAGTCAAGCTATTACAATTATAGAAAGTAAACACACCAAACATCAAGAACAAGCACATCAAATTGTTAAAGCTTGTTTACCTCATGCTAACAAATCCGTGAGAATTGGTATTACCGGCGTACCTGGTGTAGGTAAAAGTACATTTATTGAAGCTTTTGGTAATTATCTAACTGCACAAGACAAAAAGGTTGCAGTACTAGCTGTAGACCCAAGTAGTTCTTTAACTAAAGGAAGTATTTTAGGTGATAAAACGCGTATGGAATCTTTAGTTAAAAATGAAAATGCCTACATACGTCCTTCGGCTTCAGGAGAATCGCTTGGTGGTGTTGCCAGAAAAACTAGAGAAACTATTACGCTTTGTGAAGCTGCTGGTTTTGACACTATTATTATTGAAACTGTTGGTGTAGGGCAAAGTGAAACCGCTGTACACAGCATGGTAGATTTCTTTCTACTTTTAAAATTAGCTGGTGCTGGAGATGAGCTACAAGGTATTAAACGTGGTATTATTGAAATGGCAGACGCTATTGCTATTAACAAAGCAGATGGCGATAATCTTAAAGCTGCTAAGCTAGCTAAAGTAGAATTTAACCGCGCATTACATCTTTATCCTGCAAAAGCTTCTAATTGGCAACCAAAAGTAACTTTATGTAGTGGTTTACAAAATGAAGGTATTGCCGATATCTGGAAAGTTATAGAAGAGTATTTAGAAATTACAAAATCTAATAATTACTTTAGCTCAAAGCGTAATGAGCAAAATAAATACTGGTTAATTCAAACTATAGAAGAACAATTAAAGAGTGACTTCTTTAATCATCCAACCATAAAAATAGAGTTACAAAAACAATTAACTTTAATTGAAGCTAATAAAACTACTCCTTTTGTTGCAGCTGAATATTTATTAAACTTAAAAAATTAAAAGTTAGCTTTATACCATTCTACTTGTTTTTCTACTGATTCTAGTAGCGTAGTTTTCGGGTTATAATTAAGTAGTTTTCTAGCTTTATCAATATTAGCTTTTGTACGTAATTGGTCACCTGCTCGTTTGGCTATAATATTAATTTTAATTGGCTTTCCTAAAACTTTTTCTACAGCATCAATACCATCTTGTGTAGTATGTTCTACTTCTGTTCCAAGATTAATAATTTCGCCATTTACTTTGTCTTCATTTCCTATAACGCTTACTACTCCATCAACAATATCTCCTACATAAGTAAAACTTCGTAAGTGCTTATCACTACCTTCATATAAAGGAAAAGCTTCACCATTTAAACCACAAGCGATTAGTTTAGTATACATTTTTTCTGGACGTTCTCTTGGTCCTATTACAGAATATAGTCTTAAAGAACAGCTTTTAAACTGCTGTTCTCTACTTTTTTGAAGCACTAATTGCTCTGCTGTTAATTTGGTTACACCGTAATGAGATGCTGGTTTTGGTGCAACATCTTCAGGAAACGTAGCCTCTAAGCCATAAATTGAAGATGTCCCGATATTTACAAACAGTTTTAAATCTTCTAATTGTAAAGCATAATCAATTAAATTTTTTGTTGCTATAACATTATTTGTAAAATAATCTTCAAAAGTAGATGTTGAGGATATACCAGGTTGTGCAGCATAATGGAAGATATAATTTATGTCTTTTGGCAGCTTATTTATATCTGTAATTTCTCTTAAATCTAACTTTAAAACTGTTATCCCTTTTTCATTTAAAGCTTTTTCATTTAATTGCTTTAATTTTAAACTATAATAATCATTAAAGTTATCTACTCCAACAACCTCATGCCCCATTTTTTGGAGTCTTTCTGCTGTATGAGAACCTATAAAACCAACTGCTCCAGTGACTAATATCTTCATAAAAAATTTTGAAATGTTTTACAAAATAACAACTTTTAAGTGAAACATAAATTGCTATTGATAAAAAATAATACTTTTGCAAGACTAAGCAAAGCATAATGAGTTACGAATTTACGATTATCGTTCCTGTTTATAACGAAGAGGATAATTTAGCTAGAGTTGAAAAAGAGCTTTTAGCTTACACAAAAATAGCTAGTAAACCCACCAAAATATTATTTGTTAACGATGGCTCTAAAGACAAAAGCCAGCAATTAATAGAAGATATTTGCACTCGTAATGATGCTTTTTTCTATATTCTTTTTAAAGAAAATAGAGGATTAAGCGCTGCGATAAAAGCTGGTTTTGATCATGCAGACACACCTTTGGTTGGTTATATAGATTCTGACTTACAAACGGCGCCATCAGACTTCAATCTGCTTTTAGAACATATTAAAGACAACGCATTAGTAACTGGTGTACGTGCCAACCGTAAGGATAGTTTTGTTAAAAATATGTCGTCTAAAATTGCTAACGGTATAAGACGTGCTTTTACAAAAGATGGTATGGATGACACTGGTTGCCCATTAAAAGTAATACGAACAGATTACGCCAAACGCATTCCTATGTTTAAAGGTCTACATCGTTTTTTACCTGCTATGATTTTGTTGCAAAACGGAACTATAAAGCAAGTACCTGTTCAGCATTTCCCTCGTATTGCAGGTCAAGCTAAATTTGGACTTTGGAATAGGCTTTTAGGTCCTTTAATGGATTGTTTTGCTTATTTATGGATGAAGAAAAAGTACATTAATTACGAAGTTGCTAAGAAAAAATAAATGAGTAAATGGTTAATATATAGTATTGGCTTTTTAGCTCAAATCCTATTTTCCTCTAGGCTAATTATACAATGGATTACTAGCGAAAAACAAAAAAAAGTCATTACACCTACTCTATTTTGGACACTTAGTTTAATAGCTTCCTTTTTACTTTTTATATATGGTTACTTACGTAATGATTTTGCAATTATGCTTGGTCAAGGTCTTACATATTATATTTATATAAGAAATCTTCAGTTACAAAATCAATGGAAAAAATATCCAATATTTATGCGTTGGATATTATTATTTATGCCTGTATTTGTAACTATTTTCTACTTTAACAATAACGAAATTGACACAGTTAAGCTTTTTAAAAATGAAGCTATTCCGTTATGGTTATTAATTTTAGGAATAGTGTCTCAAATAGTATTTACTTTAAGATTTATATACCAATGGATGTATTCTGAAAAAAACAAAGAATCTTCACTTCCTTTTGGGTTTTGGGCACTAAGCTTAGTTGGATCTTTACTTATTTTGATTTATGCTATATTTAGAAAAGATCCTGTATTATTAGTTGGTCATTTACTAGGTGCAACTATTTATGTTAGAAATCTTTTAATTTTAAAAAAGCAAGATGCCTAAACTTTTAAAAAACTATCCATTAATTTTACTATGTCTTTTTATTGCAATTATGTTATTGCCTAACTTAGACAGTATGCAGGTAACTATTATGGAAGCGCGTAATTTTATTACTGCTAGAGAAATGGTTACAGATAACAATTGGTTATTAACCACTATGAATGGTGTACCACGTTATCAAAAACCACCATTACCAACTTGGATTACTGCTTTATCTGCATTAATCTTTGGTGTTAAAAGTGTATTTGGAATGCGTTTACCTGCTATATTAATGGTTATGATTTTAGGTGTTTTTACTTATAAATTATCAAAATTCATACTTAAAAGTAGAGCACATAGTTTAATAAATGCATTAATATTAATCACATCTTTTTACGTTATAGGTATTACTATAGAAGCGCCTTGGGATATTTTTACTCACGGATTTATGATGATTGCTATTTACTATTTATTTCTACTATTTAAAAGCGAAACGGTTAATTGGAAACACCTTTTTTTAGCAAGTTTAGGTATTGCTGCTTCATTATTAAGCAAAGGTCCTGTGTCTTTTTACGCGTTATTATTACCCTTTATAATTGCTTTTAGTTTCTCTTTCAATTATAAAAACTTAAAAGCTAAAATTATTCCTTTTATAATCATATTAATTCTTGCTGTTATTTTAGGTGGTTGGTGGTATCTTTATGTAAGATTAGAAGATCCTCATACTTTTGAAGCTATAACAAGTAAAGAAACCGCTAATTGGACAAGCTACAATGTTAGACCTTTCTATTATTATTGGAGCTTTTTTACGCAAAGCGGAATTTGGACAATTCCAGCATTTATAGGATTATTGTATCCATATATGAAACGCAGAGCAATACATTACAGAGCTTATAAATTCACGTTTTTATGGACTATTGCTGCTGTAATTTTACTATCAATAATTCCTGAAAAAAAGTCACGTTATTTAATGCCTGTCTTAATTCCGTTAGCATTAAACACAGGATTTTACATAGAGTATTTAATTCGAAAATTTAAGTACTTAAACAATAAGAAAGAAACTTTACCTGTATACTTCAATTTTACATTAATTGCTATTATCGGTATAGTTTCACCTTTTGGATTAGCCTATTTATTTTATGAGCAATTTCATAATAACATTGTTGCTTTTTCAATTTTCGGGCTAGTTTCCATAGTTATTTCATTTTTTATTTTATTACAACTATACAAAAAGAAAATTAAGCACGTATTCTTATTAACAGTAGTCTTTTTTGCGAGTCTTTTTGTGTTTGGTTTACCTGTATTTAAAACATTTACTAGCAAAAATTATAAACCCGTATCAAGGTTATTGAAGCAAAATGAAATCAACGATATTAAAACTTATAGCTTAGGTGAAGCAACGCCTGAAACCGTTTGGCAATATGGCGAAAAGATTCCGACAATTATTAATTTGAATACTATTGAAAATCTTCCAAAGGACTCAAAATTTGGATTATTAACTTATGGTCTTTCAGAAGAAAAAATTTCATTTTTAAGCTCCTATTTCAACGTTAAAAAGGTAAATCATTATGATTTAAATGAAGCTGAGCCAGATAGCAGGCAATACAGAGACAGATTAACTTTTGATTATTACGAACTAGAAAGAAAATAAAAATTACCTTAGCGTAAAGCGTTTATGTAAGTAGCTTTCAAATCTATAGAACATATAACCTGAAAATCCGCCAAAAATCATACCTGATAAAACATCTAACGGATAATGCACACCAATATATATACGGCTATAACCCATTGCTAAAGACCAAACAATTAGTATATATATTAAATATTTAAATCGCTGTTTTAACATAAAACCTGAAAAAATAGCTACTGCCATACTATTACTAGCATGACCAGAAAAGTAACCATAAGCTCCACCACACCAAGATTTAACTAGACGCATAACATCTATCAGATCTGCTTCGTGACAAGGTCTTGGTCGTTTTAAACCATATTTAAATAAGTTTGTAATTTGATCTGTAAACAGGATCATTAAAGCAATAACTACAGCGGTTAGAATAATGGATTTATCATTTCTTTTTTTATACATAAAGAAGAAAAGCACTGCATAAAAAGGAATCCAATGCAATTTATCTGTATAAAACATCCAAAATCCATCCCAAGAAGGATTACCTAGATTATTAAGGAATAAAAAAACTTGTTTATCTAATTCTAATATTTGTTCTAACATGTAATTAGTCTTCGTATCGTGCTACTTCTCTGTCATAAAATGCAGTAGCTTCGTTGATTAAATTTTCCATTTCTAGCTCTAATTCTTTTTCATCATGTTGATCAAAATCTTCAAGCCATTCTACTTCATCGTCTTCTAAATTAATAATAAACCGAGGAAAATCGGTATGTATTACAAATATAGCGTTTGGAAAATCTGTATTGTCGCCTAATATGTATTTTGGTAGTTCCATTGTATTTGCTATTAGCTTTTAGTTGTTAGCTGAATTCAAAATTAATCTTTTTGTAAGATAATTAAACCTAATAAACAATAAAATTGCTGCACTAGTTAAGCCTGCTAATAAGCCAATCCAAATTCCAAAGCTTCCGTACGCATCTTCTTTTCCTAAAATCCAGCTTATAGGAAAACCTATTAACCAATAGGCAATAAAGGTAATTAATGTTGGTATTTTAACATCTTGCAAGCCACGTAAGGCGCCTAAAACAATAACTTGTAAACTATCACTAATTTGAAAAATAGCCGACGCAATTAGTAACTGTGATGCTATTGTGACAACTTCAGTATTATCTTTAAAATTAATAACATCATCAAAATCTACGTATAGTTTTGGCAAAGCTTCATTAAAAATCAAGAATAAAATTCCGAAAACTACCGCAAAAATAAATCCTAATAAAAATAATGAGAATGCAATACGACGTAACTCAAAATATTTTTGAAGTCCTTTTTGGTTACCTACTCTAATCATAGACGCTACACTTAATCCCATTGCAACCATAAAGGTCATAGAACTTAAATTTAAAGCAATTTGATTTGCTGCTTGCGGATTTTTACCTAACAAGCCACTTAACCAGATTGCTGCTGTAAAAATGGCAACTTCAAAAAACATTTGCATTGCACTTGGTGCACCAAGACCAATGAGTTTATTAATCATTGCTTTGTCTAAAACCAATATTTTAATATTGGTAACAAAGTGTTTTGATTTTTCTCGTCCTTTTAACAACCACCAAATATGTGCTACCATTACAAAACGAGAAATTAAAGTACCATAAGCTGCACCAACTATACCCATTTCTGGAAAACCAAACTTACCAAAGATAAGCACATAGTTAAAACCAACATTAACCACGTTAGCTACTATAGTGGCATACATTGGATATTTGGTTAAAGACAATCCATCACTAAATTGTTTAAATGCTTGAAAGACGACTAATGGTATCAAAGAAAATGCTACCAAATCTAAATACGGAATAGCTAATTCTACAACCTCAACTGGTTGCTTCATTAAATACATTAATGGTTTGGCAAAAAACACTAACAGAAACAACAATACACCTAAAACAGTACATAAAAATAATCCGTGTTTAAAAGCAGATTTTCCTTTAGCAAAATCGTTTGCTCCATCTGCTTCGGCTACCAAAGGAGTAATGGCTGTACTAAAACCAATACCTAAAGACATAGCTATAAACATAAAACTATTACCTAAAGATACTGCTGCTAACTGCGCCGTACCTAGTTGACCAACCATAATATTGTCTATAAAACTAACAAAGGTATGTCCTAACATACCTAACATGACTGGTGCTGCTAGTTGCCAATTGTACTTAAATTCTTTTGTGTAATTGCTCAAAACCATTTTGCAAAAGTAGTGGTTTGAGAAAATTTATTTATAAGAAATCAACTTAAATTCACTTAAAAATTAGCCACTTCTTTTTTAGCCATTTCAAAGTCTTCAACCATCTCTTTTACAATCTCAGCAACTGGTTTTATGTCATGAATTAATCCTGAAATTTGTCCAATTTCAAGTTCACCTTCATCTAAATCGCCTTCAAACATTCCTTTTTTTGCTCGAGCACGACCTAATAATTCTTTAAGTTGTTCTGGTGTTGGTGCTGATTTATACAATGCTTCAACATCATTAAAAAACTTATTTTTTATTAATCTTACTGGCGCTAATTCTTTCAAAGTTAATTGCGTATCGCCTTCTTTGGCATCTACAACTACTTGTTTAAACGCTTGATGCGCACTACTTTCTGTACTCGCCACAAAACGACTACCAACTTGTACGCCATCTGCGCCTAAAACCATACATGCAAGCATGGCTTTTCCTGTTGCAATACCGCCTGCTGCCAATAAAGGAATTTTTAAATGTTCTTTAACCATTGGTATTAGCGTAAGTGTTGTTGTCTCGTCACGACCGTTATGTCCGCCAGCTTCAAAACCTTCTGCAACAACAGCATCTACACCAGCGTCTTGAGCTTTTAATGCAAATTTTACACTACTAACTACGTGTACGACGGTTATTCCTTTGTCTTGCAACCATTTAGTCCAAGTTTTTGGGTTTCCAGCAGAAGTAAATACAATCTTTACACCTTCTTCAACAATAATATTCATAATTTCCTCAATGTTAGGATATAACATTGGCACGTTTACCCCAAAAGGTTTATCGGTTGCTTGTTTACATTTTTGAATATGTTCTCTTAGCACATCTGGATACATACTTCCTGCGCCTATTAAACCTAAAATTCCTGAATTACTTGCAGCAGAAGCTAATCGCCAACCGCTATTCCAAATCATTCCGCCTTGTACTATTGGATATTTAATATTGAATAAGTCTGTAATTCTATTTTGCATTTTTATTATTGAGTTGTTGATTTATGACCTCTCGACTGCGCTCGAGGTGAATTGGATTTTACTTCTAGTTTTTTATGATTTTTTTGGTGATACTTAATCCGTTAGCTTCAATTTTTGCTAAATAAACACCTTTAGATAGATTACTTACATTGATTTTTTTCTGTGTTGAAGACACTGTTTTTTCAAGCACTTTTTTTCCTAAAATATCATATAATTTTACGGTTGCAGTGTCATATTGGCTAGGAATTTCAACATACAATAAATTATTTACTGGATTAGGATATACTTTTAGTTTAGTAGTTTCATTTTGAAATTCGACCAAAGACAATCCATTGGCTAATGCTAATGATAAATCAGGAATACCATAACCTAAAAAATTATCAGGATTATTGTATTGTGATGCAGACTCACGAACCAATTGCATAATTTGCTGATTGTTTAATGTTGGTAATGCTTGCCACAAACATACAACGCCGCCAGCTAATATTGGAGCACTAAACGATGTCCCGTTAAGTGTTATAAGATTATCATTAGTGTTGATTACAAAACTTGCCTGACCTTGCGCTACAACGTCTGGTTTTTGTGTTGGTTGGGCGCTACTACCTTGAGAACTAAACGACGCGTAATTACCAGATGCATTGACTGCACCAACACTTAATACGTTAGGCGAATCTGCTGGCGCACCAACAATTTGCCAAGAAGAATTACCTGAATTTCCTGCAGAATTAACCAACAACATTCCTTTTTGGGCTGCAAAATTAGCGCCACGAGTTATAAACGCGGTTTGACCATCCATTTCGGCTGGAGTATAACTATAATTTGGATTATCAAAAGTCGTATAACCAAGCGATGTGTTAATAACATCTACACCTAAACTATCTGCACGTTCTGCAGCTTCAACCCAAAGTGTTTCTTCTATTGGTGTTTCTGTAGCTGCGTTTTCGGTTCTAAATAAATAATATTCTGCATCTGGAGCAGTACCAACAAATTGGTCTTGTACAAAACCAGCCATATCACTTAAAACCCATGTTCCGTGAGCATTTCCTGTGTACGCATACACGTTTGGATTTCTGTCTACAAAATCATATCCGCCCAAAATTCCGTTATTTGTATTTAAACGATTAAATCCTGACATGGTTGGCACATTTGGGAAACCTGAATCTAAAACAGCTACTGTCATTCCTGTTCCTGTAAAATCTGCAAGATGCAAATCGTCGCCATTAAACATTTCTATTTGATTTGCTGCGCTTCCATAATTAAAAACCGTTTGGCTTGTTTCGATATTAAATTTATTCTGATTTTGAGATTGCCTTGCATTAAGATTATCATCTGCAAATTCGATATGATCAACAAAAGTTAATCCTGTTAAGGCATTAATATCGGTTTCGGTTCCTAATACATGAACCACGTTTAGCCATTTGGATTTAGCAAGAACTGTAATTCCTGTTTGGGCTTTTATTTGAGTAATATATCCTTCGTCTACAGGTACATCATTATAATCTACAGTAACGTTGTGTGCTGCTTTACGGTCTAACGCTTTTTGAGTTAAAATTGAAATTGGATTTGCTAACGCAGTTGCACTATTTGGCTTGTCGTTAAGATAAACCCAAGCGTGTTCTTGAGCAAAAACTGAATAGCTTATTAGAAAAGCAATTATAAGTAAAGTCTGCTTCATTTCAGTAACCATTTATAGTTACTGCAATTTAAGAAATAACTCCGGAACCAACTAATTCTTCATCTAAATACCAAGCTACAAATTGACCTTCGGTAATTGCAGATTGCGCGTCTTTAAATTCGACATACAAACCAGAATCTACTTTGTATAATGTAGCATCTTGTAAAGGTTGTCTGTAACGTATTCTAGCTTTAACCTGCATCGTTTCACCTTCATTAATTGCTAAATCTTCTCGAATCCAGTGTAATTCGTCATTAGACACAAATAACACATTGCGCAATAAACCTGGATGATTTTTACCTTGCCCTGTGTAAATTACGTTTTCATTTACATCGGTTTCAATCACAAAAAGAGGTTCAACAGTTCCTCCAACCGCTAATCCTTTACGCTGTCCTTTTGTAAAATAATGTGCGCCTTGATGCTTACCTACCACTTTTCCATCGGTTAACGCGTAGCTTTTTTTCTGACTTAAGTAGTCTAATTCTTCTAATTTATTGTTGAAGTCTGGCTGTGTTTGGTTATAAATTTCGTTAGATTTTTCAACCTCAACAATCACTCCTTCTTTAGGTTTTAATTGTTGTTGAAGAAATTCTGGTAATCTCACTTTACCTATGAAACATAAACCTTGCGAGTCTTTTTTATCTGCTGTAATTAAGTCTTGCTCTTTAGCAATTGCTCTAACTTCTGGTTTTAAAAGTTCGCCAACCGGGAATAATGCTTTTGCTAATTGGTCTTGAGATAATTGACATAAAAAATAAGATTGATCCTTGTTATCGTCTTTACCTGCTAAAAGTTGATGAATTTCTTTTCCGTCTTTTTCAATCGTGCTTTTTCTGCAATAATGACCTGTTGCTACATAATCTGCACCAAGGTCTAAAGCAATTTTCATAAAGACATCAAATTTGATTTCTCTATTACAAAGTACGTCTGGATTTGGTGTACGACCTTTTTCATATTCATTAAACATATAGTCTACAATACGTTCTTTATATTGCTCGCTTAAATCTACAGTTTGAAAAGGTATATCTAGTTTATTTGCAACTAACATCGCGTCGTTACTATCTTCTAGCCAAGGACATTCATCTGATATTGTTACAGAATCGTCATGCCAGTTTTTCATAAAAAGACCTATAACCTCATAACCTTGCTCCTTTAATAAATAAGCAGCAACACTAGAATCTACACCTCCTGAAAGTCCTACAACAACTCTTTTTTTCATCTAAAATCTTTTTTTGGATTGCAAAGATACGTCATTTTTTAAACTCAAATTCAATCAATAAGACCTAATTATACGTTTACTAAAAAGCTGAAAAACAAACAATTAAAAATTTTAACAAAATATTAGATACATTCTGTTTAAACATTTTTTAGATTTGTTAAACAAAATTTACAAACCAATAAAAATTGCTATGAAAAATTTAAAACTTTTATCGTTGTTATTATTAACAACTATCGTTTTCTGGTCATGTAGTGATGACGATGACGGAACTATTATTATTGATGAACAACCTCTAAACATTGTAGAATTAGCACAATCTAATCCTAATTTATCAAGTTTAGTTGATGCTGTTGTTGAAGCAAACCTAGCTGCAACACTTAGTGGACCAGGACCTTTTACTGTTTTAGCACCTACAGACGAAGCTTTTGCAGAATTTTTGTCTGATAACGGTTGGGCTACAGTACAAGACATACCTGACGAAGCGTTAACACAAACACTTCTTAACCACGTTATTTCTGGTACTGTAACATCTACAGATTTAACAGGTATGGGTAGAGGTTATACTAATACTTTAGCAGATGGTCCTTCTAACAATAAAATTAGTCTTCTGTTTGACACGAATAACGGTGTTGTTTTTAATAATGGTGCAGAAGTTACAGTTGCAGATGTAGAAGCATCTAATGGAATTGTTCATGTTGTTGATAAAGTAATTACATTACCTACAGTTGTTGATCATGCGGTTAATAACACAAATTATTCTAATCTTGTTGCTGCTTTAGGAGCTGCAGATGGAGACTTAGTGAATGTATTATCAGGAACAGGACCTTTTACTGTCTTAGCTCCAGATGATACAGCATTTGCAACATTTTTAGATGGTGCAGCACTTGCTGATGTTGATACAGCTGTATTATCTCAAATTTTATTAAATCATGTCATTAGTGGCGCAATCACTTCTACAGATTTAGTAGCTTTAGGAGAAGGTTATTCTAATACAAACGCTTCTGGACCTAACATGAATAACTTAAGCATCTACTTTAGCACTTCTAATGGTGTTATGTTTAATGGTGCGTCTACAGTAGAAACAGCAGATATTGTAGGTACAAACGGAATTATTCACACAGTAGACACTGTAATTGATTTACCTACTATAGCAACATTTGCTACTACCAATCCTGCATTATCTAATCTTGTAGCTGCTTTACAATATGCAGATACAGGTATGCCTACCGTACCATACATAAACACTGTTTCTGATGCAGAAGCTGGTCCTTTTACAGTTTTTGCTCCTACAGATAATGCTTTTGGAAACTTATTAACCGAATTAAATGTGTCTGCTTTAACAGATATACCAACATCTACTGTTGATGCTGTTCTAACTTATCACATTGTAAGTGGTAATATACAGTCTTCTATGTTAACTAGCGGAACTGTTACTACACTAGGAGGAGATATTACAGCAGACGCTACAAACTTTACTTTAACAGATGCTAATGGAAGAGTAAGTGATATAGTTACTAGCTTAGTTGACATACAAGCAGTAAATGGAGTTGTTCACGTAATTGACAATAACGTTATTTTACCGCCACAATAGTTTTTAGATGATTGATGTTAAGTTGAATAAATTGAAATAAACAGTTTATTCATAAAAAAAAACGCCTTAATTAAGGCGTTTTTTTATTGTTCTTATATGGATTTTTACTGCGTCTAGTAAAGTCGTTTTCTTCAATAAGCTTACCGTCTTTGTAAGTTTTCCAGATACCATGTCTGTAATCATTTTGGTATTGTCCTTCTAATATTAAGCTTCCTTTTTCGTCATAAGATTTGTAAGCACCATGTAACATATTGTCCTTATAAGTATATTCTCTAATTAAAACGCCTTCTCCAGAAAACCATTGCGATAATCCATCTAGTTTTCCGTTTTTGTAGTTTGCTTTTTCTGCCACATTTCCGTTAAGGTAATATGTTGTTCTTAAGCCTTCTAATTTTCCTTTATTATTATAAAATTCTGAAGTCATTAATTGATCACTATTTTTATGATAGTATAACCATTTACCTACATAAGTTTTTCCTCGCATTGCACCTTCACTAACCTTGTTTCCAGTAGATGTATAAAATACAACTAGAGCAATGTCTGAATCTTTTTTAAACGTACGTGTTGCTGCTAAAACAGCTTTATTCTCAAGATTTTGGTAAAATTTAAACATACCAACTTCTTTACCATGTTCAAATTGTCCTTCGTATCTTAATACTTCTGTGCCTTCAAAGTTCTTTTTCCATTTTCCGTGACGTTTACCGTTGCTATCAAATTGGTTAAACTCTTGTGCCAACATAAATGTTGATGATAAAGTAAAAATTAAAAGGGTTAAAAAGTGTTTCATTATTAAATATTATATCGCTTTCGCGGAATTTAAGCTACAACTATTATTGGTTAACGAAATGCAGCCATTTTTGTTATAACAAAAAAGCTGCCAAATTTAATTTATTTTTTTGACAGCTTTTATTTTTTGAAATTATAAATACTATTTACGTTTCTTCTTTTGTTGCTCTTGCATTTGTTTTTGCTTTTCAGCCTGCTCCATCATTTCTTTCATCTTTCTTTGAAATTTACTTTCCTTTTTAGGCTGCGCTTTTTTCACTTGGATATTAGCATGGATTTTGTCTTCATCTAAAATAAAATTCTTGATGACTAATAAAATACCAATACTAATTAAGTTAGAAATGAAGTAGTACAAACTTAAACCAGATGCATATTGGTTAAAGAAAATAAGCATCATAATTGGTGCAAAGTAAATCATGTACTTCATCATCTTTGTCATGTCTGGCATGCCTTCTTGTTGTGGCGCAGACATTTGGTTTTGCCCAGTAGTTAACTTCATGTAGAAGAAAATAGCAATTGCTGCCAAAATCGGGAATAAACTAACGTGATCACCATATAATGGAATATTAAAAGGTAATTCTGCCACAACATCATACGATGATAAATCGTCTGCCCATAAAAACTTTTTCTGTCTTAAAGCAAATGCTGTTGGGAAAAACATAAACAAGGCATAAAACACTGGCATTTGGATTAATGCTGGTAAACAACCTGCTAAAGGACTAGCGCCTGCTTTGCTTTGAAGCGCCATAGTTTCTTGTTGCGCTTTTAACTTGTTGTCTTTGTACTTCTCGCGAATAGCTTCTAATTCTGGCTTTAAAATTTTCATTTTCATTTGTGATAAATACTGTTTGTATTGCACAAAAGACATGGCTAATTTGATTAAAACCGTCATTACAATAATTGCTATACCATAAGGTAAGAAGCTACTTAAACCACTAAATAATGGAATGAATAAAAACTTGTTAATCCATCCAAAAATTCCCCATCCAAACGGGATACTTTCTACAATATTACCTTCGTATTGTTTTAGGATTTGACTATCTGTTGGACCGTAATATAATTTTAAATTACTGTTTAAATTTGCTCCGCTTAACGGTAAATCTAATTTTGTTGCAAATTGCTTTGTGTAAATAGAATCTACTTCTTCGTCTTCAACTAGATTTTTAGAACGTAATGCAACATTATTAAAAGGTTGATCTGCTACTAGAATTGTGCTAAAAAAGTGCTGTCTGTAACTTAACCATTCTAGCTCGTCTACAGTTTCATCATCATCACTCATTTGTGATAATTTATCTACATCACCATCGTTTTGGTAAGTTAAACGTGTGTATCTATTCTCGTAAGAAATACTTTGATCGTGTCTGTATAATTTTTGAGACCAATCTAAAGTAATTGGGTTAGATGTATTAATATCTGTCTCTATACCTTGAGATTTTATGGTAAAATCTACCATGTACTCGTTTGGCTTAATAACGTAATTGTATTCTAAAAACTTATTTTGAGCAGTTTTAAGCTTCATAGACACAATAGTGTTGGCTCCACTTTTTGTAACTGTTGGTTGAAAGTATAAATCTTTAGTATTTAAAGTACGGTTATCTGTTGTTTGAAATTGAAGATTAAATACCGAATTACCATCTTTTACTATGTAAATTGGAACAGAATCAAAATCTACAAATTGTTTTAATCTAACTTCTGAAAGATGTCCTCCTTTTGTATTAAATTTTAAATCTAAAACTTCGTTTTGAACATTAATTTCTTTTTCTGAAGATGTTGCTGTTGCTACAGAATAAGCAAATGCACCTATTTTAGATTGTAATGCAGCTACCTGAGCAGAATCTTTTGCTTCTGTAAAATCTGTTTCTGTTACTACTTTTGTGTCTTCTTTTTCAGCTTCAGCTTTTTTCTGAGCATCTATTTGCGCTTGCTTCTCTGCCTCTTGCGCTTTTAATTCTTCTTCAGATGGTGCATTTTGCCACATCATGAATAATAAAATTCCGAAAATTAAAATAAATCCAATTATCGAATTAATGTCTAGTTTTTTTTCTTCCATTCTGTTCTTCAGTTTAAGACCTGCCAAATTTAATAAAATCTAGCAGGTCTAAAATTTTGGTCAAATATACGACCACTTTTTATTTTAATGTCAAAGTGACACTATTTTGTGTTATGATGTTTTAAGCTAGCTTTTACAAATGCCACAAATAATGGATGTGGATTTGCAACTGTACTTTTATATTCTGGATGATACTGTACAGCAACAAACCAAGGATGACTTGGGTTTTCGACAATTTCTACCAATTTAGTTTCTGGATTATAACCTGTAGTTTTTAATCCAGCAGCTTCTATTTTTTCTTTATAATCGCTGTTAAACTCGTATCTATGTCTATGACGCTCTTTTATATCTTGAGTTTGATACACATTGTATGCAATAGAATCTTTTTCTATATGGCAATCCCAAGCACCAAGACGCATTGTTCCGCCCATATCGGTGATGTTTTTTTGGTCTTCCATAATGTCTATTACTGGATTAGATGTTTTAGGATCCATCTCTGTTGAGTTAGCATCTTTTAATCCTAGTACATTACGACAAAACTCTATTACAGCCATTTGCATTCCTAAACAAATTCCTAAAAACGGAATATTGTTTTCTCTTACAAATTTAATAGCGTCTATTTTCCCTTCTATACCACGTTCTCCAAAACCTGGTGCAACAAGTACACCATCAAGATGAGATAATTTCATCTTAATATTGTCTTCGTTTAGATATTCTGAGTGTACAGATTCTACATTTACTTTAACTTCATTTTCTGCTCCTGCATGAATAAAAGCTTCTAAAATAGATTTATAAGAATCTTGTAACTCTACATACTTACCTATTAATCCTATTGTAATTTCTGATTTTGGATTTTTATGAAGTTGTAAAAACTTATTCCATTTTGTTAAATCTGGCACATCACTTTTTAAGGCTAGCTTTTTAAGAACAACCTTATCTAAACCTTGATCCAACATTAAATTAGGCACATCATATATTGTAGATGCATCTATAGATTGTATGATTGCTTCTTCACGAACATTACAGAATAAGGCTAACTTTCGTCTTAAATCACTTGGTAATTCGTGCTCAGTACGACATACCAATATGTCTGCTTGTACACCGCTTTCCATTAAAGTCTTAACACTGTGCTGTGTTGGCTTTGTTTTAAGCTCTCCTGCTGCAGATAAAAAAGGAACTAACGTTAAATGTATAACAATTGCATTGTTTTCGCCTAAATCCCATTTTAATTGTCTTACTGCTTCTACATAAGGTAAAGACTCTATATCACCAACAGTTCCTCCTATTTCTGTAATAACTATATCGTAATCTCCAGAGTTACCTAAAATCTGGATTCGGTGTTTAATCTCGTCTGTAATATGAGGTACTACTTGTACGGTTTTACCCAAAAATTCGCCACGACGTTCGCGTTCTATTACGTTTTGGTATATACGACCAGTAGTTACATTATTAGCTTGGCTAGTTGGTACGTTTAAAAAACGTTCGTAGTGCCCAAGATCTAAATCGGTCTCTGCACCATCATCGGTTACATAGCATTCGCCATGCTCGTATGGGTTTAAAGTTCCTGGATCTACGTTAATGTAAGGATCTAATTTTTGAATTGTTGTCTTATAACCTTGCGCCTGAAGTAACTTGGCTAGAGATGCTGCGATTATACCTTTTCCTAATGAAGAAGTTACACCTCCGGTTACAAATATGTACTTAGTTTTAGTTGTCATGTTGCGTTGTTAACGCGGGCAAATTTACAATTTTTAGTTGAAAACTTAGGATGAATTTAGGATTTATTTTGAGTATCTTTTCTGTATCTCTCTTACCAAATATTCTAGTCCATTTACTTTTAATGTATAAACAGTTTCTAGCATTTGTCCTAATTTATTTTTTGGAAAACCTTTATTATAATACCAAACTACATAATGTTCTGGCAAGTCTATTAAATACCTATCTTTATACTTACCAAAAGGCATTTTAGTATGTGCTAATTTTATGAGAAAGTCTTTGTCTGGCTCTAGCACTAAGATTTAGATTTAAATTTTTCTAAAGTTTTTAATTGTTTGGCAACACTTTCTTGCCATTTAATTTGTGCTTCGGTATTTATAGAATGATTAGTTTCTTCATCATAAGAATTTTGCATTAAAGATAATTGCTTATTAATACTTTGATGTAATTGGTCTAACTGATTATCTATGTCTAAACTTGGCTTTAATTTAGCTATTTGTTGTCTAAATAATCTGGCATGTAACTCTGTAATATCAAAATGAAGTTGTTCATGTCTTAAAATATTATCATCTACCATTTCTTTTTTACACCACGAATGCTCTGGATAAAAATAAGCTTTAACCAATGTTTTAAAACTATGCACCTTATTTGATGTTTTCTTTATAGAATAGCTAAAAGTAATACCTGAAGCTGTGATAGCTACAGCATCTGTTTGATTATTTGGTGCTCCTTTAAAATCTGACCAAGTTAATTTGTAATTTTCACTCCAAGAAACTTCTTCTATGACATCACTTTGAAATAGAATAAACAAACTTAAAATTGAAATAAATTTTAACATAACCAATTAACGCTAAGTTAATTAAAAAATTACTCGGTAACTTCTACTATTTTTAAATCACTGTATTTTACTAAGTAAACAGCATCATTGTAATAACCGCCAAATAACTTTTTCTTGTAAGCAAACTTATTTTCTACATAGGTTGTTAAAGGGTATTGGTTTGCAGACATATATAAATCTTCTGATGTAACTAAACGTAACACTACATCCATAGTTATATCAAAGCCTCTTGTTGCATAACTATTTGGTAATTCATTATAAATACTTTTGTAGCGCTTTGCAAAGCTATTATTTTCGTCTTCGTTGTAAGACTTTTTTATATCTGAATAGGTAAAGTTAAGATTAGATAAGTGTGTGTTTCTTACTTCTTCGTCTTCAAAAGCTTTTTTATCCATTTTTGTAGTGGTTAAGATTATATCTGTACCTGTTACAATTTTTGAATTTAATAAACTGGAAACATTAGATACAAAACCTGGATTGTCTGTTTCTAAAAACACCACATTTTTTCCTGGTTTTAACACGTTAATTATATCTTGATCTAATACATAATACGCATCTTTTCCTGTTTTTCTTTCTGTTCTTGAAGATAAAACTGATGCTCTTGTAAACTCTCTTTTTAATTTATCACTAACCGATTTGTTTTTTTTGTCTGATATGATAATGATATGTGCTGTCGTGTCTGCTTTAAAATGATTTATTATAGCTGTTTCCATCATGTCTTCAGATGGTCTTGACTGAAAAACATTGTCTCCTAAATTTACCGTTTTTGTTAATGGTGAAACTACGGGTATTTTTTGATTGTTTAATTGTGAAGCTACTGTGTTAAAATTATCTTTCATCATTGGTCCAATGACTGCGCTAGTTTCTGAAAAATCATTTCTTCTTAAAATTGAAGCCACTTCGCTTTCTCTATTTTGCGTATCAAACACATCAACTTTTAGGTTTACTCCTAATTCTTGTAAAGAATCTAACGCTACTTTTACACCTGTATAAAAATCTAAAGACACACTTAAATATCTATCTGTTTCGATTTGTTTTTTGGTGTCGTAAATAGAATCTGTATTTACCTTATTTAAACCAAAAGGAAGCATGATTGCTATCTTTTTAGTTTCAGGATTAATATTACTTTTTGTTAAATCTACTTTTCCTGCATTTGTAGTCATGCTACTTACAACACCTTCTATTGTCGAGTTACTTCCTTTAAAAGGTATTTTTAAAACCATACCTTCTTTTAATCCAGTTTCTTCTAGTTCAGGGTTTAATTTCTCAAGGTCTTCTTGGGTTAACCCAGTTTTTAATTTAATACGATAAAAACCTTCTTTTGGCAAAACTGTATAATAGCTATACTTTTCGTCTACTTCTTTTATGGTTTCAGCTTCTTTGTTTGGTACATTTACAACATCACCTGGTTGTAAAACATCATTCATAGCAGGATTTAAATCTTCAAGTTCTTGTACCGTAATTCCGTATTTATAAGCAATACGCCATTTTCCTTCTTTTGGTTGAACAGTATATGTTGTTAAAGGCGATTTAGTCTCAACAACTTCTTTTACAATTTTATATTCTGGAATTTTTATACGGTCGCCTTTACGCAAATTGTTAGCATACAATTCTGGATTGTGCTTTTTAATATCTTCTTGAGTTACATTATATTCTTTAGATAAACTGTAAAGCGTTTCTTTTCGTTTTACTTTATGAGTTTTAAACCCTAACAGCGTTTTTGTTTCTTTTGTTTTGGTTTCTGGTTCTTTAACAACTACACCTTGTTTTGGTATTATTAAAACAGAACTTACTTTTAACCCTTTTCTTGCATCAGGATTTAAGGCTAAAACAGAAGATTTTGAGACGTTGTATTGCTTTGCTATCTGCTCTAAAGTTTCTCCTGCTTGGACTTTATGGGTTTTGTAATTTTGCGCTTTCGCGGAAGCACAGCTAAAGACCATTAATAAGCCTAAAATATATAGTAATTTTCTCATATCTAATTATACGTTGTAAAAGTGCGTTAGGGATTGAACGGTTTGTTTGAGCTCTCCCAACTTTTGTTGGGAAGCGAGTAGTGAAAGCCCGACCCTTGTGGTAACGCCATTCTTCTCGATACTATTTTCTCATACTTCGAAAATCACTCGAAGTGACGATTTTTTGTTTATTCCCACTCAATTGTTGCTGGTGGTTTACTACTAATGTCGTAAACTACTCTATTAACGCCTTTTACTTTATTTATTATATCGTTACTTGTTTTTTGTAAAAACTCGTATGGTAAATTTACCCAATCTGCAGTCATACCGTCTGTACTTTCTACAGCACGTAATGCTACACATTTTTCGTAAGTACGTTCATCGCCCATTACTCCTACACTGTTTACCGGAAGTAACATGGCGCCTGCTTGCCATACTTTGTCATACAATCCTGCTTGTTTTAATCCGTTGATAAAAATAGCATCTACCTCTTGTAATATACGAACTTTTTCTGCTGTTACGTCTCCTAAAATTCTGATAGCTAAACCTGGACCTGGAAATGGATGACGACCTAAAAGGTTTTTATCCATACCCATTGATGCACCAACACGTCTTACTTCGTCTTTAAACAATTCTTTTAATGGTTCTACAATTTTAAGTTTCATAAAGTCTGGTAATCCTCCAACATTATGATGACTTTTTATTGTTGCACTTGGTCCGCCAGTTGCACTAACACTTTCTATCACATCTGGATAAATGGTACCTTGTGCTAACCATTTTACGTCTTCTATTAAATGAGCTTCGTCATCAAAAACTTCGATAAATACACGTCCAATAGCTTTACGTTTTTTCTCTGGATCACTTTCATCTTTTAAGGCATCCAAAAAGCGTGCCGAAGCATCTACACCTTTTACATTTAAGCCCATTCCTTTGTATTGTTCTAATACGTCTGAAAATTCGTTTTTACGTAATAATCCATTATTTACAAAGATGCAATATAGGTTTTTACCTATTGCTTTGTGTAAAAGCATTGCTGCTACAGATGAATCTACACCACCTGATAATCCTAAAACTACTTTATCGTTACCTAACTTTGTTTTTAAATCTTCTACAGTTTCTTCTATAAAAGCATTTGGTGTCCAATCTGGATTAACTTTTGCTATTTTTACTAAGAAATTTTCTAGCAGTAATTTTCCATCTGTTGAATGATATACTTCTGGATGAAATTGAATAGCGTAAGTTGTTTCATTTTCTATTTTATAAGCTGCGTTTTGCACATCGTGTGTACTTGCTAAAAGCACACCATTTTCTGGCAAAATCTTGATTGTATCGCTATGACTCATCCAAACTTGACTACCAATATGTATGCCTTCTAAAAAAGTTTCGTTTTCTTCAACGTAACTTAAGTTTGCTCTACCGTATTCTCTCGTATTGGATTCTGCTACTTCGCCACCAGAAAAATGTGCTAAATATTGTGCACCGTAGCATACCGCTAGCATTGGTTTTTTACCTCTTATATCTGATAAGTCAGGATGATATGCATCTTCTGATCTTACAGACATTGGGCTACCAGAAAGTATTACCGCTTTGTAGTCTTCTAAATTGTTGGGTATTTTGTTAAATGGGTGTATTTCGGAATAGATGTTAAGTTCTCTAACTCTGCGCGCAATTAGTTGTGTGTATTGCGATCCGAAATCTAAAATAAGTACTTTGTCGTGTTGCATGCACAAAAATAATAATTGCGTTGAAAATTACTATTTATGTGATATTAAATTTCAACTTATTTTTTAACAAAACTATCAACTAAAACATCGATTCTAAAATTGCTTTTATATCTTGTTCTGTTGTATCTGGGTTAATAAAGCAGAAACGTGAGACGGTTTCAAAAGTATTGCCTGTTTTCCATTTTGTAGGAGTCACTAATGCAAAACCTTTATCGTGGTTTGTAAATGTCCAATTACGATAGTCTTCTGGATTCCAACCTTTTCTTCTATACAATACACATGATAAACTTGGCTCTCTAACCAATTCTACATGATCATAATCTTCTATCATTTTACCTGCTATATTAGCTAATTCTATACCACGTTCTACAGCTTCTTTATATCTATCTGTACCGTGTGTAGCCAAACTAAACCAAAGAGGCAAACCTCTAACACGACGTGTTAATTGTATTTGATAATCTGTTGGATTGAATCCATGCGCACCTTCATCTTTAAAAATTTCTAAATAAGAACCTTCTTGAGAATGTGCTTTTTTTGCTAATTCAGGTTGTTTGTAGATTACTGCTCCGCAATCATACGGAGAAAACATCCATTTATGAGGATCTATTGTGATACTATCTGCTTGTTCAATTCCGTTAAATAAGTGTCTAACAGAATCTGCCACCAAAGCGCCTCCACCATATGCAGCATCTACATGAAACCATAACTTTTCTTTTTGACAGATATCTGCAATTGCACTTAAATCATCAATAATACCGGCATTTGTTGTACCACCAGTTGCAACAACTGCAAATAAACGTTGACGTTGGTGCTGGGTTAAGCTGTTAATGGTACTTTGCAAAGCGTCTCCTTCTAATCTATCTTCTGTTTCTACCAGTAAAACATCTACATCCACCACTTTTGCCATAGCTTTTATTGAAGAGTGAGCACCAATAGAGGTTATAATTAATCCTTTTTCGTTTTTATTTTGATCATTTAAGCTTCTCCAATATTCGCGCGCAGTTACTATTGCAGATAAATTAGCTGCAGTACCGCCACTTGTAAATACCCCAAACGCTCCTTCTGGTAAACCGGTTAAGGATACAATCCACTTCATAGCTTCGTTTTCACAAAAAATACCTCCTGCACCTTCCATCCAATACGCACCATGAATACTTGACGCTGATGTTACTAAATCAAACATTACTGCAGCTCTTGTTGGTGATGCTGGTACAAAAGCTAAATGACGTGGATGATCAATTTTTACATTAGCATGCATTAAGTGTTTTTTCCACATGTTAAATGCGGTTTCGCCTCCAATTCCTTTTTCTGTAATAGTTTCTCCTACTAAAGCTTTTAAAGTTTCTGCTTTTTGAGGTTTACCGATAACATCTTCTGTTTTAGAGATTCGGTCTATTGTGTATTTCATGACGTCTAGCGTCATTTCTACTAAATCTATATCTATTTTATGCATTATCTTGTAATTGAAGAACTAAAAATTCGCTTTTTAAAGGCTCTAAATTATTAATTAATTGTGGTATTAAGCTATCTCCATACTCTAAATAAAATTGGGAAAAGTTTACGCTACGCTCTTGCAAACTTTGATTTGGAAATAGTTGATTTTGCAAATCTGTAATACGCTGCACATGGTCTTTTAGTTTTCTTTTTTGTGCTGTAAGCAAACGTTTTTCTAAGTGCTCCAAGCCTTTTATTTGCTTACGTCTTTGCGCATCTACTGCGCCAATAAACGATTTATCGGTTTGTTCTGCCAAAGCATATAAATCTTCAAACTGTTGTTTTAAATGCTTTATTTGAGGTGAAAAATCGATATCTATATTTGAAATTTCACGTACACGTTTATTTATGAATGTATCACGCTTTAAAAATAATGAAGCATTATTAATATTCAGTTTGTCTAGTTTTTTGGCTTGCCTTTCGGTTTTTAACAGTACCGAATTACGTAATAATAACATAGGAAAAACTACATTGTTTGCCTTAAAATTTTCTTTTAATTGGAACCAATAGGCTAATTCTCCGCCACCGCCAATGTAACATAGATTTGGCAAAATAACTTCTTGATATAACGGACGTAAAATTACATTTGGACTAAAACGTTCTGGGTGATTTTTAATTTCTTCTTTAATTTCAGGAGTTGTCCAAGTAATATTTGTATTTAATACGCTGTAAGTTTCATCTTCAAAAACAATACGTTCTCTTAGATTTTCCTCTATATAAAACAGATTAATTTCTCTTGGATTTACTTGTATTTTATAGTTTTCTGACGTTTTTTCAATTTCAGCATTGGTCTGCATCACTTTATTAAAAGACGTTTGCTCTACAAGTTCTTTTTCTATATAAGGAACAAATAATTGCTTTAATTTTTTGTGATTGGCATCAACAATTACTAATCCATAATCTTTAAAAAGTTGATTTGCTAAAAATAAAGTTGCTTCGGCTAAATTACTATGTTTTAAATATGCTTTTTCAAACCATTGCTTTAGTTTATTTGCATTATTACCAAGTCCTAACTCTTGAGAGAATACCTCTAAAACATCTTGCAAACCTTCTGTAGATAATTCGCCAACTGCACCTGATGCCTTTTTATTCCATCTTATTTTTTTTCCGTTTAAATTAAAATAGTTAATTTCTTCAAAATCATGATCTTCGGTCGCCATCCAATAGACAGGAACAAAATTATACTCTGGATAGGTTGCTTTTAAATTTTTAGTAAGATTTATGGTTGAAATAATTTTATATAAAAAATATAAAGGTCCTGTAAACAAGTTAAGTTGATGACCTGTAGTTACCGTAAACGTGTTGTCTTTACGCAGTGCTTCAATATTGTTTAAAGTTTGTAACGACGTATCAAAAGACTGATATTGATCTATTAAAGTCTCTGCAAGTACCTTTCTATTTTCTAAAGGAAATGACGCTTTCTTTTCTTCTATTTGAAACTTAAAATTTTGAAGATTAGGAAAACGATTATAAAATGGTTTTAACTCTTCTTTTTCTGAGAGATAATCGGTTATTAAAGTAGAAAAATATCCTGTGTCTTTAAATGGAATACAGTCTGTTGGCATAAGTAAAAAATTCTACTACAAATATAACACACAAAGGACTATTACTTGTCTTAAAATTAACATAAATCCTTATAATTCATGTTGCTTTTTTACGTATATTTATAGATAGCACTTTAAATAAAAATATTATGAAAAAGATTGAATTTAACACCTCAAAAGCTCTATTTTTATTACTTGCTACGTTCTATTTTTCGGTAAGTTATTCTCAAAATTTAATGGAGTATAAAGGTGTTGTTTTAGACCAAAACAACAAAAAAGAATTAGCTCTAGCAGATGTATCGCTTACAAACAGTAATATTAGTACTATTACTAATAAAGAAGGAGAATTTTCTATCAAAGTACCAAAAAATCAACTAAATGAAAGTTTAATAATTTCATTTTTAGGTTATAAACAGCAAAAAGTAAAGCTATCTGAAATAGATAATGATAATGCTAAAATATACCTAGCACCAGCAGCAACCATATTAGCTTCTGTTGATATTGTAAGACCTAAAGACGCTTATGATTTAGTAAAAAAAACACTATCCTTAAAAGGTGAAAATTATTTAACAGAGAACGCGTATATGACAGGTTTTTATCGTGAATCCATAAAAAAGAGAAACCGAAATGCTTCTCTAGCAGAAGCTATTGTAAGCATAGAAAAACAACCTTACACTAATTATAAATCTGATAAAATAACCTTAATAAAGTCCAGAAAGCAGACCAACTACAACAGATTAGATACTCTTGCTTTAAAGCTACAAGGTGGACCATTTGGATCTTTATACGCAGATATGATCAAATACCCAGATTATGTTTTTAATAATGAAACTATAAAATACTATGATTTTAGTTTTGAACAATCAACTGAAAAAAATGGCAGAATGGTTTACGTTGTTAACTTTAAACAAAACTCTAATTATACTATGCCGCTTTACTATGGCAAACTATATATAGATTCTCAAACTTACGCACTTACAAGTGCTGATTACAACTTAAATGTTGAAAACAAAGCTAAAGCATCTTCATTTTTTGTAAAGAAAAAACCTAATAGAGTCGAGATAACTCCTACAGAAGCTAATTACAAAGTAACTTACAGAGTTAAAAACGGAAAGTGGTATTACAGTTACAGCAATATGTTGTTAACTTTTATAGTAGATTGGAAGGGTAAACTTTTTAATAGCAAATACACATTAAATAGTGAAATGGCTATTACAGATTGGAATTTAGACAACAACACTATAAGTTCTAATGAAAATAAAAGATTAAGACCATCTAGTATCCTTCAAGATGAAGTTTCTGGTTTTACTGACCCAGAATTTTGGGGCGAATATAATATTATTGAACCCGAAAAATCTATTGAAAGCGCCATTAGAAAAATTAGTAGGAACTTAGACAAGTCTTAAACTATTCTACAACTTGTGCATACAAGTCAAAATCTTCTGCTTCTACAACTTTAACATTATAAAAGTCACCAGTTTTAAGGTAAGTTGTAGTTGCGTCGATTAGCACTTCGTTATCCACATCTGGACTATCAAACTCGGTACGACCAACAAAATAATTGCCTTCTTTACGATCTATAACCACTTTAAAGGTTTGTCCTATTTTTTCTTGGTTTAATTCCCAAGAAATTTGTGACTGTATTTCCATAATTTGATTTGCACGATCTTGTTTTACATCTTCTGGCACATCATCTTCTAGATTATACGCGTGTGTATTTTCTTCGTGAGAATAAGTAAAACAACCTAAACGCTCAAAGCGCATATCTGTTACCCATTGTTTTAAGGTTTCAAAATCTTCTTCTGTTTCACCTGGATAACCAACTATTAAAGTGGTACGTATAGTCATTTCTGGTACTGCAGCTCTAAACTCTTTTAACAACTTGGTTGTTTTTTCTTGTGTTGTACCACGACGCATGCTTTTTAAAATCTTATCAGAAATATGCTGTAAAGGAATATCTAAATAGTTACAAATTTTTGGCTCGCGATTCATAACATCTAAAACATCCATCGGGAAACCAGTTGGGAATGCATAGTGTAATCTTATCCATTCTATACCTTCAACTTTCACAAGATTTTCAAGTAATTCGGCAAGATTTCTTTTCTTATATAAATCTAATCCGTAATAGGTTAAATCTTGAGCAATTAAAATTAATTCTTTAACTCCATTTGCTGCTAACTTTTCAGCTTCAACTACTAAATCTTCAATTGGTGTAGACTTGTGTTTACCACGCATTAAAGGTATTGCGCAAAAACTGCAAGGTCTATCACAACCTTCAGCAATTTTTAAATAGGCGTAGTTTTTTGGTGTTGTTGTTAAACGTTCGCCAATTAATTCGTGCTTATAATCTGCACCTAAAGCTTTTAGTAAACCAGGCAATTCTGTAGTCCCAAAATATTGATCAACATTAGGAATTTCTTTCTCCAAATCAGGCTTATAACGCTCACTTAAACAACCAGTTACAAATACTTTATCAACTTCGCCATCTTCCTTTTTCTGCATATAATGCAAAATAGTATTTACACTTTCTTCTTTGGCGTTGTTAATAAATCCGCAGGTATTAATAACCACAACGTTACCTTCTTGCTCATGTACAACTTCTTTTCCATTTGCTTTAAGCTGTCCCATTAACACTTCACTATCGTACACATTTTTACTGCAACCTAAAGTAACAACGTTTATTTTATTCTTTTTAAGCGATTTAGTTCTCATACCTTAATTTTGGATGGCAAAGATACGTAATGATTTACGATTTTTAAGTGTCGAAATAATATTAAAAAATAGACATTAAACCTTTTTTGTATACTTTAGTCTAAAGTTGAAAACCAAACTGTTATGAAAAAACTGCTTTTTCTATTTTCATTTTCTTTTTTAATACTGAATTGCAGCAGTAATGACAATAATCAAATTGATGAAACACCAACTACCAATGAAGATAGTTTATATTTTCCACCTATAAATTCAGACACTTGGGAAACTAAAACTTTAGCAGAAGCAGGTTGGAATGAAAGCCAACTTCAACCTTTATTAGATTTTTTAGATGAAAAAAACACAAAAGGTTTTATTATGCTTCATAACGGTAAAATAGTGGTAGAATCTTATATGAATGGTCATAACGCCAATAGTATTTGGTATTGGGCAAGCGCAGGTAAAACATTAACCGCAACTGTTGCAGGTATTGCTCAAGACGAAGGTTTTTTAAATATTGAAAATAAAGTTTCTGATTATATTGGTACAGGTTGGACAAGCGCTACATTAAACAAAGAAAACCTAATTACTTGCAAACATTTATTATCAATGACTTCTGGTTTGGACGATGAAACTGGAGATGATGTTTCTCCTGAAAATCTTCAATATTTAGCAGATGCTGGATCACGTTGGGCCTATCATAATGTATATGTAAAAATGCAAGATGTTGTGGCGCAAGCTACTGGACAAGATTGGGATACCTATTTTAATGAAAAATTACGTGATAAAATAGGAATGACTGGTAGCTGGGTAAATTTAAATGCGTTAAGTGTGTATTGGAGTAACACACGAAGCATGGCTAGATTTGGTCTAATGACGTTAGCTAACGGTAAATGGGAAGACCAACAAATTATTAGTGAAAGCTATACCAACCAAGCTACAAACACATCTCAAGACATTAATTTAGCTTATGGATATTTATGGTGGTTAAATGGCAAATCAAGCTTTCACTTACCAACAACGCAAGTTGAATTTACAGGTGAATTAATCCCAAATGCACCAGCAGATATGTTTGCTGGTTTAGGTAAAAACGATCAAAAAGTTTACGTTGTACCTAGTAAAAACCTAGTAGTAATAAGAATGGGAGAAGTTGCTAATCCTGACAATTCTTCTTTTGGTTTATCTGGTTTTGACAACGAACTTTGGCAAAAAATTAATGCGGTAATTAATTAAGTTCTTTTGGAGACTGACGATACTTTGTCTTGTTTTCAAAAGAAAAACCTATTTGTAATAACTGATTTTCTGTTAGAGGTTTCCCTATAAAAGTTATTCCTTTAGGCGCTCCATTTTTTTCATATCCCATCGGAACTGTTAATGCTGGATATTCTGCTACAGCAGCATGTGCAGCATGATAATTATTAATTGACAAAATCGCATCTAAATTACTTGCTTCCATTGGTTTGTCAAAAAATAGTTTACCATTGGCTTTTAATTTTTCTTTAATTGCCTCCAATTCATTAACCGAAGCTTCATCTACAACTACACCTTCAAATAACTTCTGTCCGTAAGGCATACTATTTAATGAATCTTTTTTATTGAATTCGATAATATCATATATAGTTTTAAAACCTAAAGATGCATCAGCGTATGTTTTAAAATATTCTGGTAAGTCTTTTTGCATATCTAAATTTAGCAGTCTTATAAAGTCTGGTAATTCAACGTTATCCATTTCTATTTCTACTACTTCAAAACCAATAGCTTTTAAATCCTTTACTGCTCTTAGATATAAAGAATCTTTCATAAGAGATTTAATTGCTCCTAAACGTTTTCCTTCTACAGAAAAATTTTTCAATTCATCATAATTTATAATGCTTGAACCTGCTTCAATAGATTTACTATCAGCATTATCAAAACCAACTAAAGCATCCAAAAGTATAGCATTGTCAATTACATTTTTAGACATTGGTCCTGCTGTATCTAGTGTAGATGAAATAGGTACAATACCACTTCTACTTACCAATCCAATAGTAGGTTTTAAACCTACAACCGAGTTTTGACTTGCTGGCGATAAAATTGACCCTGCAGTTTCGCTGCCAATAGCTGCAAAACAAAAATTAGCCGCTACCGCTACACCACTACCAGAACTAGATCCACCTGTATCAATAACTCTTCTTCCGTATGGATTTAATGTTTGTCCACCAATTGCACTATAACCGCTAGGACAATCTCCGCAGAAAAAGTATGCCCATTCGCTTAAATTAGCTTTACCTAAAATTAACGCGCCTTTTTCTTTTAATCGTTTAACAATTGATGCGTCTTCGGTTTTATTATTTTTTAAAGCAACAGCACCAGCAGTAGTTACCATATCTGAGGTATTAATATTATCTTTTAAAAGAATTGGCATACCATAAACAGACATCAATAAATCACGTACGTTAACATCCATATTTTTAAAAGATTCATCTCTATTTTTAGCTTCCATTATCACATTAGGATTGACAGCTATTACTGAATTTAATGCCAAATCATTTTCTCTGTCAAATTTTCTAATTCGATATAAATAGAATTTTGTAAGACTTTCATAAGTTAGTTTGCCATCAATAATATACTGCTGAAGCGTTGGTATATCTTGATCTAAAATTAATGGCTTTAATTGCTGATAATTTTCTTCTGAAAAATCTTCTAATTGCGAATTTAATCGCTCCCAAATTGAAGCATTAGATATGTATTTTGAATCTAAAACTTTAAACTCTCTAAAGTCTTTTGTAGAAATAGAACTTATTTCATTTTCAACTTCGTCTTCTTTTACTGTTTTAATGTTTTCTTTACAACTATTAAATAAGAAAAAAAATACAATTAGGAATTTAGCTAGTTTCATGATTTTGTTTTCAATAAAAATACAAAAAAAGCCTCTTTAAATAAGAGGCTTTTTTTGTAATAATTTATGTTGAAAAATTTCTATTTAAAGAAAGAATCTACAAATTCATATTTATTAAACACTTGTAAATCTTCTATACCTTCTCCAACACCTATATATTTTACTGGTATTTGAAATTGGTCACTTATACCAATAACTACACCACCTTTTGCTGTACCATCTAACTTGGTCACAGCTAGACTTGTTACTTCTGTAGCTGCTGTAAATTGTTTTGCTTGTTCAAAAGCGTTTTGACCAGTACTACCATCTAAAACCAGTAATACATCGTGTGGCGCGTCACCAACTACTTTCTGCATGACACGTTTTACTTTAGTTAACTCGTTCATTAAGTTAATTTTGTTGTGTAAACGACCAGCAGTATCAATAATTATAACATCTGCATCTTGAGAGACACCAGATTGTAAAGCATCAAAAGCCACACTTGCAGGATCAGATCCCATTTCTTGTCTTACCATCGGTACATCTACTCTATCTGCCCAAACTTGTAATTGATCTATCGCTGCTGCTCTAAAGGTATCTGCTGCACCAAGAACAACTTTAAGTCCTTTCTTTTTAAACTGATAAGCTAATTTACCAATAGTTGTTGTTTTACCAACACCATTTACACCAACTACCATCAACACATATGGAGTCTTTTGTCCGTTTGATTGTGCTGGCAAATTTGGTATTGTATATTCTGTTTCTTCTCCAGAATTGGTTTCGGATAGTAATCCTGCAATTTCTTCACGTAGGATTCGGTTCAATTCGTCTGTACCTAAATACTTGTCTTTAGCTACTCGCTCTTCAATACGCTCTATAACTTTTAATGTCGTATTAACACCAACATCACTAGTCACTAAAACTTCTTCTAGGTTATCTAAAACATCATCATCTACTTTAGATTTTCCTGCAACTGCTTTACTTAGCTTACCTAAGAAGCTTGTACTAGACTTTTCTAATCCTTTGTCTAGTGTTTCTTTTTTTTCTGAAGAAAATATTCTTTTAAAAAAACTCATATAGTTTTAATATTTGTTTGTTAGCGATGCAATTACAATAATAGAGCCAAATAGTTTTACTGCTAAATTGTCATAATTACAGTGTAAAGAAACGCAATATTTTAAAATAAAAAAAGCCACCTTCGGGCAGAAAGTAGCTTAATAGGATTGCGAAAGCGCAATTCTTATTTTTTTAACCAGTCGTTTACTAAGTCTGGCGCCATAATAGACTCTACGAACATGTAAGCTCCTGTTTTAGGAGATTTTACCATCTTTATAGCTTTTGATAATCTTTTTGATCCTGTCTGTAACGATGCTACTGATTTCTTTGCCATCTTTTATCTTTTTTAAATTCTTTGCAATAAAGAATGTTACTTAATTTCTTTATGAACTGTCATACGCTTTAAGATTGGGTTAAATTTCTTTAACTCCATTCTGTCTGGCGTGTTCTTCTTATTTTTTGTTGTAATATAACGAGATGTTCCTGGTTTACCAGACTCTTTGTGCTCTGTGCACTCTAATATTACTTGTACTCTGTTACCTTTCTTTGCCATAATTACTATTATTTACCTATTAGGCTAATATTATTTTACAAATCCGTTAGCTCTTGCTTTTTTTAATGCAGCAGAGATACCGATTTTATTAATTGTTTTTAACGCTGATGTAGATATTTTTAAAGTTATCCACTTATCTTCTTCAGGAATATAAAAACGTTTTTTAATTAAATTAGCTCCAAATGTACGCTTTGTCTTATTCATTGCGTGAGACACGTTGTTTCCAACCATTGCCTTCTTTCCTGTAAGTTCACAAACTCTTGACATTACTATATAACTTTAAAAGTGTTATTAAAAATCGAGGTGCAAATATACTAATTATTTACTATTTGACAATAGCTAAATAATTAATTTTGAAAAATTTCTTTTTGAAGTAGTTCTAAAACCTTATTTACGGTTTTATTTATTACACGCTCACGATGGTTACCCATATTAAATTGAAAGGCTTTTGCGCCTTCTTTAGTGGCAAATCCAATAAAAACTGTTCCTACTTCTGCATCAGAATCTCCTTTTGTTGGTCCTGCATTACCTGTTGTTGATATCCCAATATCTGCATTCAGCTTTTCTCTTACATTAATAGCCATAGCTTTTGCAACAGCTTCACTTACAACAGAATGTTTTTCTATAATAGCTTGATCTACACCTAAAACATCTACTTTACTTTGTGTAGCATAAGTGACTAATCCGCCTTTAAAATATACCGATGCGCCAGAATGTTGTGTAAAGGTTTGGGTTAATTTTCCGCCTGTACAACTTTCGGCAATTGCCAATGTCTGGTTAGTTTTTACTAATTGATTAGCAATAATTTGTTCTATACTATTATTATTGTCTTCAAAACCAACAAAAATATCTTTTATTAATGGTAAGATATTTTCAACTTGCGTTTGGATGTCTTTATTTAAAACATCTTCATCGTTGCCTTTACCAGACAATCTTAAACGCACACGTCCTAAACTAGGCAAATATGCTAGTTTAATATGTTTTGGTAATTGGTCTTCTATATGTTCTATACGTTGTGCAATTGCGCTTTCTCCTAAACCATAGGTTAAAATGGTTTTGTGTAAAATAAATGGTCTTTTGTATTTGTGCGCTAATTTTGGCAGTACTTCATCTTCTACTAGCGCTTTCATTTCGTAGGGAACACCAGGTAAGGATATAAAAACTTTATCTCCTTTTTCCATCCACATTCCTGGAGCTGTACCATACTTATTCATTAGCACTTTACTTTTTGATGGTACTAATGCTTGTTTTCGATTTAAATCTGAAATTGGTGTGGTAATATATTTTTCAAAAAGTTGCTCTACGTGAGCTAATACTTTATCATTTTGAACCAAAATATCATTAAAATACTCGGCTAAAGTATGTTTTGTAATATCATCTTTAGTTGGTCCTAATCCGCCTGTAATAATAATGATATCGGCATTTTCTTCTGCTTCTTTAAAAGCTTTTATTAGGTGTTCTTTTTCATCTTGTATAGACGTTATTTGATATACAGATACTCCTATTGAATTTAACGCTTTACCTATAAAAGCTGAATTTGTGTCTATAATTTGACCAATGAGAATCTCGTCTCCAATGGTTATTATTTCGGCTTGCATTATAAATTAAAATCTTCTTTAATTTCTTTAACTGCGTTATCTATTGCTGTAAGCACAATAGTTAATTTACTTGAAATATCTTTATCGGTTTGTTCAAATTTACCCCAATCTTGCACTTCGATTAAATCGTTAAGTACACCAAGCTCAAACATATCTACAGTTGGTTTCATTTTATGAGCTGTTTGGTAAGATAACTTGTAGTTTTTATTTTCTACCGCGGTTTTTAAAACAGCTGCATCTTCTGGGACTTCTTCTAAAAATGTTTGTGCTAATGCCATGATAAAATCTTGGTCATTATCTGCTAGCTCTTTTATTCTTTCTAATTTATAATGCTGTTCCATTTATTTAACTTTAATCGAAAACATTTCTTTGTCTTCTATATATCCTTTTAGTGCGTCATCAGCAACAACTTTGCCAACTCCTGCAGGCGTACCCGTAAAGATAATGTCTCCTATTTTTAATGTAAAATATTTAGACACATATTCGATAATCTCGTCAATTTTATAGAGCATGTGACTAGTGTTACCTTTTTGTACGGTAATTTCATTTTTTTGCAGACTGAAATTCAAGTTGTTAATATCTGAAATTTCTGACTTATCCATCCAGTTTCCAATTACTGCTGCTCCATCAAAAGATTTTGCTTTTTCCCAAGGTAATCCCTTTTCTTTTAGCTTTTGTTGTAGATCTCTTGCAGTAAAATCTATACCTAATCCAACTTTATCATAATACTTGTGGGCAAATTTTTTATCAATGTGTTTACCTACACGATTTATTTTTACCAACACTTCAACTTCGTAGTGTACATCTTCTGAAAAATCTGGTATAAAAAACGGTTGTTTTTTCAATAATATAGCTGTATCTGGTTTGATAAAAACTACTGGTTCTGTTGGACGCTCGTTTTGTAATTCTTCTATATGTTTGGTGTAATTACGACCTATGCAGATTAGTTTCATATTTAGATTAACTAGATTTTTAGATTACTAGATTGTTGGATTTTTAGATTTTGTTTACGATTGTTTAGACTTATATTTTATTAGCTTAAAATTAGGTCTCGACTGCGCTCGACCTGACAACTGACAACTATTTATTGTTAATTGTTTATTGTTAATTGTTTATTGATCTAACCCAACTTATTATTAAACGCTCTTAGCTTAATTGCGGTTAGCACTTTTTTAGTGTACAACGGAAAATCAGCATTTAACAACCATCCAAAATAACCTGGTTCGGTTTCTAAAACATCGGTTACTAATTTTCCTTTATGTTTACCAAAACTAAACACTTCTTGTCCCTCTTTATTAAACGCAATAAAACCAGCAAAATCTGCAAAACGTTTACGCGAACTAAACTCGGCTAAAAACTTCGCATTGTTTTCTAAATCTTCATAACGTTCTACTTGTGCTTCTAAAACCTCATAAGTTGCCAATGTATCTGCTGCTGCTGTATGTGCGTTTTCTAAAGTTTTATCGCAATAAAATTTGTACGCTGCACTAAGTGTACGTTGTTCCATTTTATGAAAAATAGTCTGAACATCTATCGCGAGGCGCGATTTCATATCAAAATCCATATCGGCACGCAACATTTCTTCGGCTAACAACGGAATATCAAAACGGTTAGAGTTAAAACCTGCTAAATCTGCATCTTTAATCATGTTGTTAATCTCTGATGCTAATTGCTTAAACGTTGGCTCGTTTGCTACTTTTTCGTCAGTTATACCATGTATTGCAGAGACTTCTGCTGGTATTGGCATTTCGGGATTAACTAGCCAAGTTTTGCTTTCTTTATTTCCGTTTGGATAGACTTTTAAAATTGAAATTTCGACAATTCTATCGGTTGTAATATTGATTCCGGTAGTTTCTAAATCGAAAAAACAAAGTGGTTTTGTTAAATTTAAAGGCATGAATTTTGCTTTGATTTATGCAAATATAAATGTAATCTGTTACTTTTACTTTGTAAAGCTTTTTAAATAATGAAAAACTATATAGTTCTTTTACTTTTAACCCTTTTTACTATTGGCACTAACGCACAAAATGACCATAAACACGTTAAACTTATTGAAGAAATTAAAGGTAAACGCTATGAGTTGTATATAGAAAATACAGACTCTATCTCTTATGATATTTTTTTAAAAGTTGATACCGAAGATTTTAGACGCAGTAGCGAAAGACCTATTTTAAAAACCATACCACCAAAGTCCAAACAACGCGTGCTAACTATGGTTATTTTAAACGAAAAAGAAGGTAAATACACATACACGTTAGTGATTAACGAAGTGGCTTACGCCTTACAATTTGATAAAGATTTTGAGCTGTTAGATACTAAATTAGATAAAGCACTAACATCTAAAACCGTTGAAATTTATACTCAAAACGATTGCAGTATTTGTCCTGATGCCAAGCGTATTTTAACCAAAAACAAAATTGGCTACCAAGAGTATAATATTGATCAAGACACAACACATTACAACAAATTAATTAAAGACTTTAAAGCCTTAAAACCCAATAGCTCTGTTAACCACATTCCTATTTTAAAAGTGAATGATAAAGTGTATAACCAAATTGAAAGTTTGGAAGATTTTATTGAAGCTTTGCGAGATGGGTTTAATTAAACCTTTGGTCAATTGAGTTTTTGTTCTAACTTCGTTTAATAATCTTTAGCAAACATTAAAACCAAATATTAAACTTTAAAAATTAACAAATGAAACAATTTTACACTTTTTTGAATTTAGCAGCTTTAATGCTTATTATTCCTTCACTTTCTAATGCTCAAACCACTTTATACTTCAATGATTTTGAAGGAACTGATTTTGATACATACCAACTATACAATGCATCTGGGAGTTCAGTCAACTTTATGACTGTAGCAGCAGATTATATAACTAGAGCTATACCTTCTAGCTTACCTCTGGGAAACGCCACTTCAGGGTTTTCTGGAAATGTGATAGCATTAGAGGATTACGATGGAGCTGGTTTTTCAGCAGAGGATCATTATATCCAAACAAATCCAATAGATATTACTGGAGCTAGTGGTTTAGCTTTTGAATTTCGTCTAGCTGCACCCAGAGGAAACGATGGAAATAGGTATGAAACTAATGATATATTGCAAGTACAAATATCTATTGACGGTGGAGCATATCAAACGATAATAAGTTGTGGTGGTGGAACAGATACCCGTTTTTATTACGATTCAAGTTTAGATGGCATTAACATTGATGCTAATGATATATTAGTTGACCAAAATTCTCAAATAATTTCAACCTCAATTCCAAATACAGGAAATTCTATGTCTGTTAGAATTCTTTTTAATTCCTTAGGCTCTCAAGAGGAAATGCTTTTTGATGATATAAAAGTTAGCGCTTCAAATGTATTAGGATTAAATGATTTTAATTATGATACTAAAATTAAAATATTTCCAAACCCATCAAAAGAAATTATTCAAATTTCAAATTTAAATTCAAAAGAACCATATACCATTTTTGGAATTCTTGGAAATGAAATTAAAAAAGGAATTATTGCTGACAATGAACAAATTGATATTAGCAATTTTACAAATGGAATGTATTTCTTGAAATTTAAAAATGGAAATACAATTAAATTTATAAAAGAATAAAAAAACGTTTGCTAACAATGGCTATAAGTAATTGCTTGTTTTCTCCTACTTCTGAAAATCCTCGCGGATTTTCAAATTGGTGTGTATTTGCTAAGTTAAGCGCTAACCCACGCAACTACTTATAGCCGAGACCATTAAACGAAATTTAAAAGCATGATATAAAAAAGCACAACCTAAAAGTTGTGCTTTTTTATATCATTGAGATACCTGCCTGCGCAGGTATTTTTAAATCTCTCTATTAATATCCCAAGCTTCTAAATAATTTTTAACTGCTTGTACAAATTGTCCACCAAGCGCACCATTTACTACACGATGGTCATAACTATGCGATAAGAACATTTTGTAACGTATACCTATAAAGTCGCCATCTGGTGTTTCTATAACCGCAGGCACCTTACGTATAGCTCCTAAAGCTAAAATACCAACTTGTGGTTGATTAATAATTGGTGTACCCATAACACTACCAAAAGTACCAACATTAGTTACAGTGTATGTTCCACCTTGTATATCGTCTGGTTTTAACTTGTTTTCTCTAGCTCTTCCTGCTAAATCATTAACTTGTTTTGCCATACCAACTAAGTTTAATTGGTCTGCATTTTTTATAACTGGTACAATTAAATTACCATCTGGTAAAGCTGCTGCCATACCTAGGTTAATGTTTTTCTTTTTAATAATTGTATCACCTTGAACAGAGATATTCATCATCGGGAAATCGCGTAACGCTTTTGCTACCGCTTCCATAAAAATTGGTGTAAACGTTAAGTTTTCTCCTTCGCGTTTAGCAAAGTCGTTTTTAACTTTTTTACGCCAATTCCATATGTTAGTTACATCGGCTTCTATAAAACTTTGTACGTGAGCACTTGTTTGTACCGATTCTACCATGTGATGTGCAATTAATTTGCCCATTCTGGTCATCTCAACAATCTCATCACCACCATTTACGCTAACTGGTGCAGCAGTTTTTGGTGCTGCTTTTGGCGTTTCTGTTTTTTGTGGTGTTGCTGGCGCAGCTTGTGTTGTTGCTGGTTTGCTACCTCTATTATCTAGGTAAGCCATCATGTCGTTTTTAGTAACACGACCATCTTTACCTGTTCCTGGAATAGCGTCTAACTCAGATTGACTTATTCCTTCGGTTTTAGCCATATTTTTAACTAATGGTGAGTAAAAACGATCTCCGTTAGATGTAATTGGCTCTGCAGTTTCTTTAGCAACCTCAACTGTTTTTGCAACTTCTTGAGCCGCTTCTGGTTCTGGTGTGCTTTCTTCTTTTGGTGCAGCAGCAGTTTCTGGTGCGTCACCATCGGTTTCTATAATTGCAATGGTTTGTCCAACGTTTACAACATCGTCTACGTTAAACAGTTTTTCTACTAAAACACCATCTACTTCACTTGGTACTTCGCTATCTACTTTGTCTGTTGCAATCTCTAAGACTGCTTCATCTGCTTCAATAGTATCGCCAACTTCTTTAAGCCAAGAGGTAATTGTTGCTTCTGCAACACTTTCTCCCATTTTTGGTAATTTTAGTTCAAATCTTGCCATATTAATAATTGAAATGTAGTTTTATTGTTTTGTTTTGCAAAATTAATAAAAAATAACCTAATTTACTGTTTATTATTTATCAATTTGAATTTTTAAAAATGAATAACTTCTCCTCTATTTTTTGAAGAATTACTTCCGAGTATAAAATTAGAGTTTTTTGGGATAATTTTAAATGATATGTTTCTGTTTTTTTCTGAAGTCGACATACATGTTATTATCTGCTTGAAACTTAAATAATTTGCATCTAGAACAACTTGTGTATTGGCTTCAAAAACTTCTGTTTTTGTTTGAACTCTGAATGGTTTTTTAAAAATTTCTGCCAATTTTGGATAATTTTTATCGCTAATTAACACATATCTATCTACAGGCATTTTTTCTACGGAAGTGTTATCTTTAAAGAGTTTTGCCAATTTTATACCCAAATTAACTATAGTCTTGGTTAGTACACTGCTTTTAAAGTGCTTTTGATAAAATATCTGCATAGCACCGTAAAAACGCTTAGCATAAATACTGTCTTTTAATGTACTTTCTCCTTTAAAATGTATGGCTTGTATTGGTCCGTAATACATATTATCGTAACCTGCTTTAGTAACTTTATATGACAAATCTATATCTTCTCCGTACATAAAATAGTCTTCATCAAAACCTTGTACTTGCTTATATATACTTGTTTTTACCATCATAAATGCACCAACAAGAATTGGTACAATACCCGTAGAATTTTCTTCAACGTCTGTTACATAATAGCTTTTAGTAAAGCCTAACATTTTTTTAATTGCCACTTTTGGTGTTGGAATGTGACGTTTACTTTCTGGTAAAAATGAGCCTGTTCCATCAATTAATCGACATGCAAATAATCCTAAGTCGTTTTTAATTTCGGAAAATTCAAATAACTCTGTAAAACAATCTTCTGGCACAACGGTATCTGGATTTAAAATACACAGATACTCGCCTTTTGCATGTTGTACGCCAATATTATTTCCTTTGGAAAAGCCTAGATTTTCACTGTTTTCAATGAGTTTTACCTTCGGAAAATTTTGCTTTACCATTGTACAACTTTCATCTGAAGAGTTGTTGTCTACAACAATAATTTCGGCATCTAAATTTTGGATTGCTGCTTCTACACTTTGCAGACAAAGCTCTAAAAAATAACGCACGTTATAGTTAAGTATGATGATGGATAACTTCAAAAAAAGCCTATAATTTTAATGAATTTTCAAAAGGAATTCGGTTTAAAATACTTCTCCCAAGGGTTATTTCGTCTGCATATTCAAGCTCGTCACCAACCGAAATACCTCGTGCAATGGTAGAAGTTTCTACTTCAAACTCTTTAATTTGTTTGTAAATATAGAAGTTTGTGGTATCGCCTTCCATAGTTGGGCTTAGTGCAAAAATAAGCTCTTTTACGCTTCCGCTTTTTACTTTTTCTACTAAACTAGAAATGTTTAAATCATGTGGACCAACACCATCCATTGGAGATATTTTTCCGCCTAAAACATGATACAACCCTTTGTGAGATGCTGTATTTTCTATTGCCATAACATCTCTAATATCTTCGACTACGCAAATTACATCTGTTTTACGCATTGGATTTGCGCAAATATCACATAGCTCGGTATCACTAATATTGTGACAAGATTTACACAACTTTAAATCGTCAACCATTTGGTTTAACGCTTTACTTAAACCATGGGTATTTTCTTTAGGTTGACGCAATAAATGTAGTGCCAAACGCAATGCGGTACGCTTACCTATACCAGGTAATTGCGAGATTTCGTTAACTGCGTTTTCTAATAATTTTGAAGAAAATTCCATAGTTGCGAATTTACGACATTGCAAGATATTATTTTACATTTTTGGATAAATTAATAGTTAGACACGAATTTCATGAATTGACACTTTTTCTTTAAGTAAAGCGTAAAACCACTTGTTACTTACTACTAACTAATTACCACTAACTGAAGTCAAAACTTATTTCGTATTTTGGCAAGCAGAAAATTTAATTTATGACATCTACTCAAATCATTTTATTAATCGCTGCCTATTTTGGTGTACTTATTTTAATTTCTTATTTCACCGGAAAAAAGTCTGGAAACGATGCTTTTTTTAAAGGCAACAAGCAATCACCTTGGTATGTAGTGGCTTTTGGTATGATTGGTGCTTCTTTATCTGGCGTAACTTTTATATCTGTCCCTGGTTGGATTGAAGCCTCTAAATTTAGCTACATGCAAGTAGTTTTTGGGTATATGCTAGGCTATTTAGTTATCGGCACGGTGTTGCTTCCACTATATTATAAAATGAATTTAACGTCTATTTACACCTATTTAGAAGGACGTTTTGGTAATTATGCGTACAAAACTGGCTCTTCGTTTTTTTTGATATCTCGTATAGTAGGCGCAAGTTTTAGACTGTATTTAGTAGCTAATGTTTTACAACTTATTTTGTTTGATGATTTAGGTATTCAGTTTTGGCAAACAGTAAGTATAACAGTTGCTTTAATTTGGTTATATACTTTTAAATCTGGTATAAAAACAATTGTCTGGACAGATACCTTACAAACGCTTTTCATGCTTATTGCTGTTGGTGTCGCTATCTATTTTGTAAGTTCTGAAATGGATTTAGGCGGACAAAGTATTTTTGCTTTTGTTAATGATAACGAGCTTAGTAAAATATTTTTCTTTGAGGATATTAAATCTGGAGATTATTTTTGGAAACAGTTTATTTCTGGTGCATTTATAGCTATTGTAATGACTGGATTAGATCAAGATATGATGCAAAAAAATCTAACTTGTAGATCTTTAAAAGATGCACAAAAAAACATGTTTTGGTTTACGTTAGTTTTAACTGTAGTTAACTTTGTATTTTTAAGTTTAGGACTACTACTTACTGTTTACGCACAGCAAAACGGAATTGACGCACATAAAGATGATTTGTTCCCTATTCTTGCTAAAAATCATTTAGGTTTTGGTGTTTTTGTGTTTTTCTTACTAGGATTAATTGCTGCTGCTTACAGCAGTGCAGATAGTGCTTTAACTTCTTTAACAACATCTTTTAGCATTGACATTTTAGACATCGAAAAAAAACACGACAAAAACAAGCAAGTAAAAATAAGAAAGCGTATACATGTTTTAATTTCAATATTATTAATATTAGTTATAATAGCGTTTAAATACATTATAAAAGACGAAAGTGTAATCTCTAAACTGTTTGTCTTTGCCGGATACACTTATGGTCCTTTACTTGGCCTTTATGCTTTTGGTTTATTTACAAAATGGAATGTTAAGGATAAATTTATACCAATAATCGCCATTCTATCTCCTATTCTATCTTACATTATTAGTGTAAATAGCTTAAAATGGCTTGGATTTGAGTTTGGCTTTTTCATTTTAATACTTAATGGCTTTTTGACGTTTTTAGGTTTAATGCTTATTCTTAAAAAGAAGAATAATTAACATTTTATTAAACAAAACACAGTTGTTTTAGTTGTTTTTAGAATAATTTGTTAAGTTTGTGTTAATAATTTAACATAAATTAACAGATTTTTAGCTTTGAAAAGATATATCTCAGTATTTATAGTGATTATTACATTATTCTCTTGTAATAAAAAAACAGATCAGAACAAACAAAACATCACAGCAGAAACATATTTATTAGAGAGATTACAACCAGAAAACACAGGTATTACCTTTAAAAATATTATTTCTGAAAACACCGATCACAGCATTATTAATTACATTTATTTTTATAACGGTAGCGGTGTAGCTGCTGGAGACATAAATAATGACGGATTAGTTGATCTATATTTTGCTTCTAACCAAAACAGAAATAAACTGTACTTAAATAAAGGCAACTTTAAATTTGAAGACATCTCTGAAAGCGCTAATATTAACAGTAATTCTAGCTGGAATACTGGTGTTACTATGGTAGATATTAATAATGATGGGTTTTTAGATATCTATTTATGTTCAGTTTCTGGATTATTAGATTTTACTGGTCGTAATGAATTATTTATTAATAACGGTGATGGAACTTTTACAGAAAAAGCTGAAGAATTCGGATTAGACTTTACAGGTTATTCTACTCAAGCGTATTTTTTTGATTATGACAAAGACTTAGACTTAGACGTTTATATAGTTAATCACGCAATACACACATCAATATCTCATGGTCCAGCAAGTATAAGATCTAATCGTACACCGTTAGTTGGAGATGTTTTATTAAGAAATGACAACGGTAAGTATGTAGATGTTAGCGAAGACGCTAATATATATGGTGGTGCTAACAGTTACGGATTAAGCGCATCTCTTGCAGATTTCAACAATGACGGTTGGGATGATTTATATATTTGTAACGATTTTCATGAAGATGATTATTATTATATCAACCAAAAGGACGGTACTTTTAAAGAATCTTTAAAATCGGCTTTTACTGCTACAAGCAGATTTTCTATGGGTAGTGATGCTGCAGATATAAATGCCGATGGACTTCAAGATATAATAACATTAGATATGTTACCTAAAGACGAAAAGGTAATTAAAGAAACTGAAGGTGACGAAGCTATGCTTAATAAACAAAGTCAACTTAAAAGACTAGGGTATTCAAATCAGTATTCCAGAAATATGCTTCAAATAAACAACCAAAATGGTGCTTATTTTTACGATGCAGCAATTGTTAATAATATAGAAAATACAGATTGGAGTTGGGGACCATTAATTGCAGACTTTAACAATGATAGTCATCAAGATATATTTATTGCAAACGGAATCTTAAGAAGACCTAACGGATTAGATTTTAGAAAATATGTAGCTAATGCTTTTAAAAGCAGATCAAGAAGCGATGGCTTAGAATGGCTTTTTAAATCTATAAATGAAATGCCAAGAGGTGAAGTTGCAAATGAAATTTACCAAGGAGATTCTGAAAAATTAACCATCAAAACAGGTCAGTGGATAGACAAAACACCATCACTTTCTAACGGTGCAATATATGCAGATTTAGATAACGACGGTGATCTAGATATTATTACAAACAACTTAAACGACTACCCGTACATATACAAAAACAACACAGACCAATCAAAAAACTCTGTAAGCTTAGATTTAGAATTTTTAAAAGGAAATAAAGAAGCTATTGGTAGCAAAGCAATTGTATACACTAATAAAACAAGACAATTAAAACAACTATTTAAATCTAGAGGATTTCTTTCTTCAACAGAAAAAAAACTTCATTTTGGTTTAAACGAAGAAAATAAAGTCGACTCTTTAGTAATAATTTGGCCAGACTTAAAAGTTCAAACTATTGAAAACCCTGAAATAAACACGGTTTTAAACATAAACTATGCTCCTAACCGCAATACATCACAAAATTATTACTTAAAAGGAAAAACCGAAAACACAGTCTTTACCAACAAAGACATAATTAACTATAAACATGAAGAAGATAATTTTAATGACTTTTTCAACCAAAAATTAATCCCTTATAAAGTATCAACAGTAGGACCTGCAGTAGCTGTTGCAGACGTAGACAATAACAAATATGAAGATATTTTTATAGGAGGCGCTTCAGGAAAATCTTCAAAATTATATTTAAATAATGGATATAAACTAAACCCTAAAAACCATAACGTCTTTGAAGAAGATATTTATTGCGAAGACAACTCTGCATCTTTATTTGACGCTGACGGAGATGGCGATTTAGATTTATACGTAGGTTCTGGAATTAATACTAATAGAATAAAAAAATACGAAAACGACAGACTTTACATAAACGAAAACAATACATTTAAGAAATCTACTAACTTTCCAGACAATTATTTAAACACATCTACTGTTGTTACCTACGACTATGATAATGATGGTGATATAGATATTTTTATAGGCAATCTATCTAACCCAGATGTATTTGGAGAATCTACTGAATCTTACATACTTATTAATGACGGAAAAGGTAATTTTAAAAAAGATCTAAACTTTAAATTATCTTCAAAAGTTACAGATGCCATTTGGGAAGATTTCAATAACGATGGTATTAAAGATTTAATTGTTACTTGTCAATGGGATACTCCTAAAATTTATTTAAATAATAACGGTTCTTTAGATTTAATAAAAATTCCAGAAAACCTAAACGGCTTATGGCAAACTGCTATAACTTACGATTATGACCATGACGGAGATAAAGATATACTTTTAGGTAATTGGGGATTAAACACAAGGTTTAAGGCAACAAAAGATAAACCATTACATATGTATTTTGGTGATTTTGACAATAACAATATTAAAGAAACTATAATAGCTTACAATATTGACGGACAATATTACCCTTTAAATACTAAAGACGAATTAGCTTCGCAAATGAATGTAATAAGCAAACGATTTGTACAACATAGTGATTTTTCTTTAAAAACAGTAGAAGAAGTATTAACGCCAAAATCTGTAAAAAACGCTCAACTGTTCTATGTTGATAATTTAAAATCTGGTATTTTACAAAACAATAATGGCTCTTTTGATCAATTTGTCCCTTTCCCAGTTCAATTACAGTTATCACCAATAACTTCTTTCGAAAAGATTTCTATAAACACCAAAGAACAAATACTAATTGGAGGTAATAACTTAAATGTAACTACCTATCATGGACAATACAACTCGCTTCAAGGTTATACTTTTTATTCCTTAGATAACATAACACCTGTATCTAATTTAGGTATTAAACCTTTTAAAAAACAAGTGAAATCTTTTGAGAAAATAAAAACTAAAAACAACAAATACCTTTTAACAATCTCAAACAATGACAAGGTAGACTGTTACGCGGTTAAGTAAATTTAATACTGATTAATAGACAACAAAACTAACGTACAAGCAACCTCATAAGCAATATTGTTTTTATCTAAAATTTTATAAAATTCAGGATTTTCAGTTCCTGGATTAAAAATCACACGATTAGGATTTAAACTTACTATGTAATCATAATACTCTTTTTGCCTGGTTGGATTTAAATATAATGTTACAGTATCTAAATCAGTATACATTTTTAAATCTGTATCAATTTTAACACCAGCCACTTCTCCTTCTCTTAATCCAAACGCTACAGTTGGTATATTATTAGCTACCAATTTGTTAATAGCTGTATTAGAATAACGCACTGGATTTAATGACGCTCCTAGCACTAAAGTTTTTTTATTCATAAATGTTAAATATTCTTAAAATTAAATTTTATCCGTAACAATACAAGTAAAATTTAGTCTTAATAGCATAAACAATTTCATCAATCAAATAATCATTACAACCAAAAATGAAAAAACTATTCTCCATTGTTATGCTATTGGTAGCCTTTAGTATACATGCCCAAGACAAAACTTTACCCAAAATCGGAACTGTTACCGGTAAAGTATTAGACGTAAATTTACAACAACCCTTACCATATGTAAATGTCGTTATAAAAGATGTAAATCAAAATATTATAACTGGCGGAATTACAAGTGAAGACGGAAGCTTTAATGTTAATCAAATACCATTAGGCAAAAGCATAGTAAGTATTGAATTTTTAGGTTATAAAACCGAAAGTAAAACTATCGAAATTACTAACAGCAATAAAAACATCAACCTAGGTACTATTAATTTAAGTGAATCTGCTGAAAGTTTAGAAGAAGTAACCGTTGTTGCAGAAACCTCAACCATTCAACAAAAAATAGATAGAAAAGTTATTACCATTGGTAAAGATTTACAAACCGCTGGTGCTAACGCAAGTGATATTATGAATAATATCCCATCTGTTAACGTTGACCAACAAACAGGAAATATTAGCTTACGCGGAAACGAAAACGTGCGTGTTATGGTAGATGGTAAATTATCTAACGTGCCAATTGCTCAATTATTAAAACAAATACCATCTACAGCAATTAAAAGCATCGAGTTAATTACTAATCCTTCGGCAAAATATAACCCAGAAGGAATGAGCGGAATTATTAACATTAAACTTCATAAAAACACCAAATTAGGTTTTAATGGTAATTTAAACATTGGTCTTACTAATGAGGTTTATGCAAAATTTAATAGCTCTATAGACTTAAATTATCGTAACGGAAAATTCAACTTTTACGGTAGTTACGGTAATAACATTGGTAAATATGACAATTTTGGATATATCGACCAATCTAACGACAACTCTAGACAAGATTTTCAATTTTTCAACAATAATAAATCTCATTTATTTAAAGTTGGTGTAGATTATTATTTAAACGATAACAACACATTATCTTTCTTTACCAATCAAAATATTTTTGAAGGCAATGGTGTTGGTACTACCAATTTAAGTTTTCCTGACCAAAATCTATATCAAAGACAAATTTTTGGTAGTGACTCAGAGAATAATTCAGGTCAATACAACTTTGTCTACAAACACCTTTTTAAAGACGAAAACGAAACTTTAGATATTGAAGTAGATTACAACGATTTTACTAATACAGAAGTGGCAGACTTTAACTACATCAATTTTAGTTTTCCGCCAGATTACAATGATTTTGTTGATACAGAAAGAGATCAAACCACAATAAACGTAGATTATGTAAAACCAATAAACGAAGACTCTAAATTAGAAATTGGTGCAGAAGCAAGACTTTTTAATACCGATTTAGGATACAAATCTACTGGTCAAACATTTTCTAGCACTGGTACAATTATACCAACACCAAGCACAGCGTTTGATTATAAAAGAGATATTTTTTCTGCTTACATAACTTTTGGAAAAACTATTAACGAAAAATGGAGCTATCAAGTTGGTGCACGTGCAGAGCAAGTAAAAGTAGAAGCTGAAGCTTTAAACATGTTTACAGATGGGACAACACAAGTGTTACCTTTTACAAATGAATATTTTCAAATATATCCATCTGCATTTTTAACTTATGCTGCTTCAGATAAAAACTCATATCAATTTAGCCTAAGCAGACGTGTTGACAGACCAGGATTACAACAAGTTAACCCAATTAGAGAATGGAGCACACCAAGAGTTTCATCTTTTGGAAATACTGAATTACAACCTCAATTTACCAACTCTGCAGAAGCAAACTATACAAGACAATTAAAAAAAGGAAGCATTACTGCTGGCGTGTTTTACAGAATAATTGAAGATAACATAAATAGATTTGTAGCAATTGACAGAACAAATATTTCTGCCGGTAACTCTATTTTATCTTATGATAATTTTGATAATACATCTGCATACGGTATAGAACTTTCTAGCAACTATAGACCAACAAAATGGTGGAACTTTAACGCGAGTTTTGATTTATATTCTCAGTCTCAAACTGGTATTACAGAATTTATTGATGCTAACGATTTAAGTACAGCAACAGTTGATGATATTGAAACACGTAAAACTGAAGTCGAAAATTTAGTTTGGAACTTTAGAATGTTTAACAACTTTAAAGCTACTAAAAACTTGAGCTTGTCTTTATTTGCTATGTATCGTGGTGAAGAACAAGGCGTTCAGTTTTTAAGAAAACCTATGTATTTTGTTAACACTGGTATACGCTACTCTTTTATGGAAAACAATAGAGCCACTCTAAGCATTAATTACAACGACATATTTAATACAATGAGGTTTGAGTTTGATACCGACACACCTTATCCTTCTACTGGACAATTTAATTGGGAAAGTAACACTTGGAACGTTGCACTATCTTATAGATTTGGTGGTGGAAAATACCGAGCATTACAACGTAAACAACGTGATGACAACGAATCGTCTGGTGGTGGTGGATTTATGTAAAATCTTCTAGAAGTTTAGCAGTTTACTTAATAGTTGATGGTTAGTGTTAAGGTAAATTTGCTAAATAAAGGAAAACCCAAAGCCTGATCGACTTTGGGTTTTCTATTTTAAAAAACTATTTTTTTAAGATATTTTTTTGTTTAACACATCTTCATTGTTAAATAATCGTTAAACATTGATAATCAGAGTAATAAAAACATGATTTAAGCGTCATATAATAAACAAAGCAAACCAAAAGTTTTATATTTATTTGAATTAGTCCTCAACCTATAAAACATAAGTTTAGTTAGTTAAGTTTAGTTATAAAAAAAATCCGAAACGTAAGTTTCGGATTTTTCAGTTATAAAATTATTTTAACTACCATTTAATAATAGCGCTTCCCCAAGTAAATCCGCTTCCAAAAGCAGCTAAGACTACCGTATCACCTTCATTAATTTTTCCTTCTTCCCAAGCTTCACATAAAGCCAAAGGTATAGAAGCTGCAGTTGTGTTACCATAACGCATAATGTTATTAAACACTTTATCATCTGTCAAGCCAAATTTCTTTTGTATAAATTGAGCTATTCTCAAATTAGCTTGATGAGGAATTAACATGTCAATATTTTCCTTTTGAAGATTATTTTTTATCAAGCCTTCCATAATAACTTCGCTAAAACGTACAACTGCATTTTTAAATACAAATTGACCATTCATATGCGGAAAATAACTGTCGTCATTCTCATCATTATCTGCAATTATATCTGTAACCCAGCGTGTTCCCATACCTGGTGCTTTTACCACTAATTCTTCTGCATGTTCACCTTGACTATGTAAATGTGTAGATAATATTCCTTTACTATTATCTTCTTCTCTACTCACTACAACTGCGCCAGCGCCGTCACCAAAAATAACAGAAACACCTCTTCCTCGTGTGGTTTTATCTAATCCGTGAGAATGTAACTCGCTACCTATTACAAGTATGTTTTTATACATACCCGTTTTTATAAAATTATCTGCAACAGATAATGCATAAATAAATCCAGAACATTGATTACGTACATCTAATGCACCAACAGTTTTTATATCTAAAGCATGTTGTACTTGCACACCTGGACCAGGAAAATACATATCAGGACTTAAAGTTGCAAAAATGATAAAATCTATATCGTCTTTATCTAAACCAGAGCGTTCTATAGCTTGTTTTGCTGCTTTTACACCCATTGTAGCTGTAGTATCATCGCTACCTTCTACGACCCAACGTCGCTCTTTAATACCTGTGCGCTCTGTTATCCACTCGTCGCTAGTATCCATTATTTTGGACAAATCTTGGTTAGTCACCACATTATCTGGCACATACTTACCAATTCCAATAATTTTTGAGTTGTACATATACTTAATATTTATGGTACAAATTTAAAGTATTTCAAGAAATTATAATTAAAATAACCTATAATTAACCATTTTTACCAATAAGTCTTTCACACAAGTTTAACAAATCGTTTTAAGTCATAAATTTCATTTTTAGGTATCTTGAAGTCCTAATTAATTTCAAATAAAATGGCAAAATCATTAATTAAACTACTACTTATTTTTGTGTGTCTAAACGGATATGCACAACAAAACTTAACGTATCAAAAACCTTCTAAAGAAATTTTAGAACTAGCAGATGCAGACCTTGCTCCTGGTGTACAAATAGATAGCAAAGGAGAGCACATGGTACTGTTATATCGTAACCAATATAAATCTATTGAAGAACTCTCTGAAACCGAACTAAGATTAGCTGGTTTAAGAATTAATCCTGTTACTAACATTGGTAGTCGTACCAATTACTATACAAATTTAAAAGTTAAACAAGTTAAAGACAAAGAGGCTAAACAAGTTAAAGGCTTACCAGACAATGCGCGTTTATCTAATTTTAGTTGGTCTCCTGACGAAAGTCTTATAGCTTGCTTAAATACAACACCTAAAGGAGTTGAAGTTTGGATTGTAAATATAGAAAACGCTAATGCATATAAAATTTCTAACGCCAATGTTAACGCTAATATGAGAAGTACAATTAATTGGTTTAAAGATAATGAACACCTTCTTGTAAAAATGCTTCCAAACGACCGAAAAGAGCTTATAAATACTGCTACAGCTGTTCCTTCTGGTCCAACCGTTTCTGTTAGTGATGGTGCAAAAGCACAAAACAGAACTTATCAAGACCTACTAAAAACACCTAATGACGAGTTTAACTTTGAACAATTAGCGCGTTCTGAAATTAAAAAACTATCCATAAATGGAGAGATTACAGATTTTTTAGATGCAGATATGTATCGAGGTATAAGTTTTTCTCCTGATGGAAATTATATAATGGTCACAAAAATTAAACGTCCATTCTCTTATTTAGTAACTTATTCTAGATTTCCAAGCGAAAGCAACATATACGATGTTAACGGTAAATTTGTAAAAACAGTAAACAATGTTCCGTTAGACGAAGTAAGACCAAAAGGTTTTATGGCTACAAGAACAGGGAAACGCAGTATGCAATGGAGAAGCGACAAACCCGCTACAATAGTTTGGGCAGAAGCATTAGACAAAGGTGATCCTGAAGTAAAAGTAGACTACAGAGATGTAGTGTATCAATTAGATGCGCCTTTTAATGGTCAACCAAAAGAAATACTTAAAACAAAACAACGCTTTTCTGGTATTAGATGGGGTAATGATAATATTGCTATTGCTTTTGATTATTGGTGGAACACCAGGAACTTAAAAACTTACTTATTTAATCCTAGTACAGCTGAAGCTAAAATAATTTCTGATAGAAATTATCAAGATGTATACAGTGATCCAGGAGATTTTGTGTCTTCAAAAAACAAATATGGTAGCTACACATTAACCATTAACGGAGACAATCTTTATCTAATGGGCGATGGTTATTCTAAAGAAGGACAATTTCCTTTTATAGACGAGTACAATATTAAGACTGGTAAAACAAAACGCTTATATAAATCTAAATACACAGATAAATTAGAAAGTTTAAACTTTGCAATTGATATGAAAAAAGGAGACATCCTTGTTCGTATAGAGTCTAAAACAGATTACCCTAATTATTACATTAGAAATATTAAAAAGAATAAACTTACAGCAATTACAGATTTTGATAATCCTTTTAAAAGTTTAGAAAGCGTAGATAAGCGCGTTATTAATTATAAGCGTAATGATGGCTTAGATTTAGAAGGTACATTATACCTGCCATTAGATTACAAAGAAGGAGAAAAATACCCAATGATTTTATGGGCTTATCCAAGAGAGTATAAAGATAAAGCAAGTGCATCCCAAAGTACAGCAAATCCTAACGAGTTTGTTTACCCATATTGGGGATCACCTATTTATTGGGTTACTAAAGGTTATGTTGTATTAGACGATGCTGCTTTCCCAATTGTTGGAGAAGGCAACAAAGAACCAAACGACACATTTATAACACAACTTGTAGCTAACGCAAAAGCTGCAATAGATGCTGTAGATAATCTTGGTTATATAGACCCTAACAAAGTTGCTGTTGGCGGACATAGTTATGGTGCATTTATGACAGCAAATTTACTATCTCATTCTAACCTTTTTGCTGCAGGAATTGCAAGAAGTGGTGCTTATAACAGAACATTGACACCTTTTGGTTTTCAAAGTGAAGAGCGTAGCTATTGGGAAGCGCCAGAAATATACAACACAATGTCTCCTTTTATGAATGCCGATAAAATGAAAACACCATTATTACTAATTCATGGTGTTGCAGATAACAATTCTGGTACCTATCCTTTACAAAGCGAACGTTACTTTAATGCCTTAAAAGGATTAGGCGCACCTGTAAGATTGGTAATGTTACCTAAAGAAAGTCATGGTTATAGAGCTAAAGAATCTATTATGCACATGCTTTGGGAACAAGATCAATGGTTAGAAAAACATGTAAAAAACAAAAAATAACATTACAACATAATTACAAAAAACCGTTTAATTAAATTAAACGGTTTTTTTATGTCATATTGTCACACAACCTTAATTGGCATTTTTGTTGTCTAATACAACATGTATAAATAATAATATTTTTTCGCTTTCGCGGAAACTAAACATAAAACAAAATATTATGGCAAAAGGAAATATTAACGTTTCGGTAGAAAACATTTTCCCTTTAATTAAAAAATTCTTGTACAGCGATCACGAAATCTTTTTACGTGAGCTTATTAGTAACGCAACAGATGCTACGCTTAAATTAAAACATTTAACAAGCATTGGTGAAGCTAAAACCGAATATGGTAATCCTATTATCGAAGTAAAAATTGATAAAGAAGGAAAAAAATTACACATCATTGATCAAGGTTTAGGTATGACTGCCGAAGAGGTAGAAAAATACATTAACCAAGTTGCTTTTTCTGGTGCCGAAGAGTTTTTAGACAAATACAAAGACAGCGCTAAGGATAGCGGAATTATCGGTCACTTCGGACTAGGTTTTTACTCGGCTTTTATGGTGGCAGATAAAGTTGAAATTATCACAAAATCTTTTAAAGACGAGCCTGCAGCACATTGGATTTGCGATGGTAGTCCAGAATTCACTTTAGAAGAAGCCGATAAAACTGAAAGAGGTACAGAAATTATTCTTCATATTTCTGAAGGTGAAGAAGAATTTTTAGAAGACAGTAAAATTAGAGAGCTTTTAGTGAAGTATAACAAGTTTATGCCAATACCAATTAAATTTGGTACTAAAACTGAAACTTTACCAAAACCAGAAGATGCTAAAGAAGACGATCCTGCTCCTACAAAAGAAGTAGATAACATTATAAACAACCCAAATCCTGCTTGGACCAAACAACCAACCGAGTTAGAAGAAGACGACTATAAAAACTTCTATCGTGAGTTGTATCCAATGCAGTTTGAAGAGCCTCTTTTCAACATTCATCTTAATGTAGATTATCCATTTAACTTAACAGGAATCTTGTATTTCCCTAAGTTATCTAACGATATGCAAATACAAAAGGATAAAATTCAACTATATCAAAATCAAGTATTTGTAACAGATAATGTAGAAGGTATTGTACCAGAATTTTTAACCATGCTACGTGGTGTTATAGATAGTCCAGACATTCCTTTAAACGTGTCTCGTTCTTACTTACAAGCAGATGGCGCAGTTAAAAAAATTAGCTCTTACATTACACGTAAAGTTGCCGATAAATTAAAGTCGTTATTTAATAGTAACCGTGAAGATTTTGAAGCAAAATGGAATGACATTAAAATTGTTATTGAATACGGAATGTTGTCTGAAGAAAAATTCTTCGAAAAAGCAGAAGCTTTTGCCTTATACCCAACTGTAGACGGTAAGTATTATACTTATGACGAGCTTTACAATGCAATAAAAGCAAAACAAACCGATAAAGACGATAAGTTAATTATCCTTTATGCTAGTAATCAAGATGAGCAACACAGTTACATTGAAGCTGCTAAGGACAAAGGTTACGAAGTCCTTTTATTAGATAGTCCTATTGTTTCGCATTTAATGCAAAAATTAGAAGGTTCTAAAGAAAATATCTCATTTGCTCGTGTAGATGCAGATCATATTGATAAGTTAATTCAGAAAGAAGAAAACACAATTTCTAAATTAGACGAAGACCAACAAAAACAGCTGGACGAGTTGTTGAAAGAAGTGATTCCTTCAGAAAAATTTATGGTGCAATTAGAAGCTATGGATAGCAACGCAACACCATTTATGATCACACAACCAGAATTTATGCGTCGTATGAAAGAGATGCAACAAACTGGTGGCGGCGGTATGTTTGGTATGGGCAATATGCCAGAAATGTATAATTTAATTGTAAACACTAATCACAATTTAATTAGCGACATTTTAAATACCGAAACAAAAGAGGATAAAGAACGCTTAATAAATCAAAGTTTAGATTTAGCACGTTTATCGCAAGGACTTTTAAAAGGAAAAGAACTTAGCGACTTTATAAAACGTAGCTACGATATGATAAAATAATTATTTCTGCTTTTGCAGAAGATTTTAAACCACTTCTTAACCGAAGTGGTTTTTTTATTTTTAAAAATTAAATACATTTTATTAAAATGTATTTAAAAAATATGTATATTAGCAACATGTATAGCAAAGAACTCACAAAAGGAACACTTAAACCTATCATTTTAAAGCTTTTAAGCCAAAGCGATAAAATGTATGGTTATGAGATTACACAAAAAGTAAAAGACATTACCAAGGGAAAAATAGATATTTCTGAAGGCGCATTATATCCTATTTTACACAAATTAGAAAAGGATAATGTACTAACTACAGAAAAGGTATTTATTGGCAAACGTGTAAGAAAATATTATTCGGTAACTAATAGCGGTAAACAAGTTATTGCCGAGCAAACCAATCAAATCAATGATTTTATAAACACATTATCATTAATTTTTAATCCTAAACCAACATTAAAATGATACTTACAGAACAACAAATTAACTATATAGATAAAAATTTACAGTTGTATGGATTAAAAAACCAAACACTTAAAGAAGATATTTTAGACCATATCTGTACGTATATTGAAAATACAGAAGAAACCAACTTTGATATTGCCTATCAAAATGCAATTAATCAATTTGGTGGTTATCTAAATATCAATCAATTACAAAAAGAAACCAATGCACAATTATATTTTAAATCGGCTAAAAACCGAACTAAGTTTTTGTTTATTATTGGTTTTATTACAGCGGTTTTAATTTCAGTAGGAAGTATTTTCAAAATAATGCATTTTCCGTTTGCGGGCATCATTATGGTATCGGGCTTTGCTGTTCTAATTTTCATCACATTACCTTTATTTTTCTACACAAAATATAAAGACACCATTTTAAAATATCAATCTTAATATTAATTATAAATCAATCAAAAAATGAAAAAATCAGTTTATGTTTTAGGCTTTATCGCCTTGTTTATTTTAAGTACAGGACTTATGTTTAAAAGTATGCATTGGCCTTTTGCTGGTATCATTACCGTAGTTGGATTTGTCCTTTTCAACTTTATGTTCTTACCAACACTTTTTTATAGATTATATAAAAGCAATTAAAATAAAAGCCACTTTAAAACAAGTGGCTTTTTCATTTAGGAAATTTCTAACATAATATCATTTAAAATAATGTAATTTAGAGGACAAACCAACCTATTTCATGTTAGAAAAACTCTACAAGTTTTTAAATAACGAAAAAGAAAAACGAACCTGTAAAGATATTACTGAGGACGCTTGCAAAAACGTCCCAAAAAATTACTTCATTATTTTACTAAGTAATGTATTTACCAAGCTTGGTGATACACTTAGTAATCCTAAAACTGTACTTACTTGGTTAATGAGTTATGTTAACGCTCCTGTTTTTTTAATAAGCTTAATTGTACCTATTAGAGAATCTGGATCTATGGTACCGCAAATATTTATTGCTTCTTATATTAACAAACATTCTACAAGAAAATGGTTTTGGGTTATTGGTGCATTAATCCAGTTTTTAGCAATTGCTTCTATTGGAATTATCGTATTAAATTTTAAAAATGAAACTGCTGGATATTTAATTATACTTGCAGTAATTGTTTTTAGTTTGGCTAGAAGTTTAAGCTCTTTAACATCTAAAGATATTATTGGTAAAACCATACCCAAAACACGAAGAGGACGACTAAAAGGTTACACTGTTTCTGTTTCCGGCGTTTTAGTTCTAGCTGCTGGTTTGCTTATTATGTACAAATCCAAAAGCAATGCAACCATAGATTTTTACAGTTATTTAATCTTTTTTGCTGCTCTAACTTGGTTAATTTCTGCTATTATTTATTCTAGAATTAAAGAATTTCCTAATGATGTAGACGAAGATTCTAAAGACAAATCTAATTTTATATCAAAACTAAAACTTTTAAAAACAGACACTAATTTTAGAAATTTTGTGATTGCTAGATCACTACTTCTGTGCTCTGCTTTAACTGCTCCGTATTACGTAATTTTAGCACAAAAGTACGTTGGTAAAGAAAGTTATTTATTAGGCTTATTTATTATCGCAAAAGGTATTGCATCAATAATCAGCTCGCCTTTTTGGGGAAAATTAGCCGATAAATCAAGTAAAAATGTAATGGCTATTGCTGTTTTAATTGCTTCAGTTTTAGGAATAATAATATTTATAATTATTAGTTATTTTGAAACGATTAGAACAATAAACTGGATTTATCCTCTATCCTTTTTTATATTAGGTATTGCTCATGGCGGCGTTAGATTAGGCAGAAAAACATATATTGTAGATATGGCTAAAGGCAACCAAAGAACAGATTATGTTTCGGTTAGCAATACAATAATTGGCTTAATTTTATTGGTAACTGGCGGATTAAGCGCACTTGTGTCTTTACTTTCTATAGAAATTGTGATTCTAATTCTATCTATTTTTGGGTTAATTGGTGCTTACAGAAGTTACTTACTTCCTAACGTAGAAAAATAAACCGCTAAACAAAAACTCTTGTTTACTAAACCAAACGTACGGTTTACTCAATATTCATTTTAAAAAGCGTGTTATAAAAGTAAGTTTGATGTATAACATTAAAACTTATTATTATGAACAATGCCATTAAACTAAACATCAAATCTCCTTGTAATGAAAATTTCAACCAATTTAAACCAACTGCAAAAGGCGGATTTTGCGCTACGTGCACCAAAGAAGTTATTGATTTTTCTAAAATGAATTCTCAAGAAATTATTAACTATTTTAACACTAAAAACACAGCAAATACTTGCGGAAGATTTAAAAGCGAACAATTAACTACATATCAAATTCCTATAAAACGAAGTAAATTAAGTTGGTTAACTGGTATTGGATTAGCGTGTTTATCTTTTTTCACATTTGGAACAACTAACGCACAAGTAAAAACTACTGAAAACAAAACGATTGAAAGCACTTCTGCAAAAGACAACTTAACCATAAAAGGTACAATTTCAGACCAAGATGGTTTACCACTTCCGTCTGCAACTATTTTACTTGAAGGTACTTCTATTGGGACAACAACAGACTTTGATGGTAATTTTGAGTTTCCTCAACCATTAAAAAAAGGTGATATTTTACAAATAAGCTACGTTGGTTACGAGCCTAAAAAAGTGGTAATAGACGGAAAAGTCAAAGCCCAAACTATTCAATTAAATATCAATATGGATGTTGGTTCTGTAATAATGATGGGAAAAGTATCTTCAAAAAAATTATACAAATCTAAAAAGGATTAATAGCTATGAGAAATGTACTTACTATCATTTCTGTTTTAATCTTAAATGTTGCTTTTGCGCAAGTTTCAGATTTTAAATCTATTGATTTTACTGTTGCAGATAATGTTGCAAAACTCAACATTGGTAAAAACTTAGATAATTTACCACTACTTGCGCATGAGCTAACTTATAAATTAGATACAGATGTAGAAAAATTTAGAGCAATTTACACTTGGGTTAGTACCAATATAAAAGGCGATTTAACTGTAAGCGATAAAGTGTTACACAAAAGAAAAAAACATAAAAATGATAGTTTGAGCTACACACAATGGAATAACGATTACTTAAAAAAAGCCTTTAAAAAACTATTTAAACACAAAAAAACAATGTGCACAGGTTACGCTTATTTAATAAAGCAACTTTGCTTTTTTGCAAATATTGATTGCGAAATTATTAATGGCTACGGTAGAAGTTTTGACGCAAATGTAGAAAGTTTAGAGCTTGTCAACCATTCTTGGAATGCAGTAAAACTTAACAACAAATGGTATTTATGCGATGCTACTTGGTCTAGCGGTTATTTTTTAGGTAATATTTTTATTAAAGACTATAATGATGGATATTTTTTAACCGAGCCTATATTATTTTCCAAAAATCACATTCCTAAAGATAAAAAATGGCTCCTTAACAACACTTTAATTGATAGTGAATACTCAGCTTCTCCGCTAGTTTATAGTGAAACTTTTAAACACAAAACACTTCCTATTAGTCCTCAAAACATGCATGTAAAATTAAAAAAAGGAGAGCATCTAAATTTCAGTTTTAAAACTTTAGAATCTATTGATATTGATAAAGTTTCCTTAGTGCAGTTTGTTGGAATTAATCCTGTAAACTTTGAAATAAACAACCTAAAAGAAGACCACGGAATGGTTTCATTTTCAACCACATTTAAGCACAAAGGGTTTTACGATGTGCATTTAGCTATTGGTGATGATGTTGTTGCAACCTATACTGTAAAGGTCACTAAATAATCGTAAATAATTTAGCTACCTTTGTAGCAAATATTTAGCTTAATGTCATTTAAAGACTTACAATTAAACAAACCTTTACGTCGTGCAGTTGCAGATGCTGGTTACGACAACCCAACTTTGGTGCAAGAAAAAGCAATACCTGCTATTTTAGATAAAAAAGACGTTGTTGTTTCTGCGCAAACAGGTACTGGTAAAACAGCTGCATTTGCATTACCAATTTTACAATTACTTTTTGATCAACAAGACGCACCAAAACGCGGTAAAAAAATTAAAGCGCTTATTGTAAGTCCTACACGCGAATTAGCTGTACAAATCGCAAAAAACTTCGAGACCTACTCTACTTATACCAACCTAAGAACAACTGTGGTTTTTGGTGGTACATCGGTAGAGCCTCAAAAAGATATACTAAAAAAAGGCGTAGATATTTTAATTGCTACACCAGGTAGATTGTTAGATTTACACAAGCAAACAGCTTTACATTTAGATCAAGTTGAAGTTTTGGTTTTAGATGAAGCCGATTTAATGCTAGACATGGGATTTATTGATGATGTAAGAAAAATTGAACGCCTATGTCCTACCGAAAAACAAACACTTTTATTTTCAGCAACAATACCTCATAAAGTTGAAGATTTAGCAAAAACCATTTTAAATAATCCAGAACGTATACTTGTTGCACCTAACGCTTCAACTTCAAAAAAGTTAGAACAATTATTATACTACGTACCAAAACGCAACAAAATAGAACTGTGTTTACACTTACTGCGTAACACTATAAAAGGACACATTATCATATTTAGACGTACCAAATTTGGTGTTAGTAAATTAGAACAAACGCTACTAAAAAACGGTTATAAAGTAGATAGTATACATGGTGACAAAAGTCAAAGTGCAAGACAGGAAGCGCTAAATAAATTCACTAAAAAAGAAGTTAACATTTTAATAGCTACAGATGTTGCTGCACGTGGTATAGATATAGACAGTTTGGATGCAGTAATCAATTTTGATTTACCAAATATACCAGAAACATATGTACATAGAATTGGTCGTACAGCACGTGCTGGACAAACTGGTGTAGCTTATTCATTTTGTAGTGCAGACGAAAAATCTTATATTAAAACCATCCAACAATTAATTAGTTTACAACTTGACGTTATAGATGATCATCCATATCCTTTAGACCCAAAAGCAAAACCTATAGTGCATACGTCTAATAAAAAAAGTAAGCACAAAAAAGGACGAAAAGGAAAAGGTAGTAAACAAAAGAAAAAACGCTGGTATTAAAATAGAATTCTTTTTAGATGAAATACTTATCATTTTTAATTGGCATAATTTCAATACAATTAGGCTTTAGCCAAACCTTTGTAAAAGACAGTTTAAACAATCAACCTGTATCTTTTGCAACCATAGATTTTGGTAATGGTTACGGAACATTTGCAGACGAAGAAGGCAAATTTTATTACAGCGAAAAACTTTATAAAGGTATTGACACTTTAATAATTTCGGCTTTAGGATATAAGAAGAAAAAAATTGCTACTAACAAACTAACAGACACCATTAAATTGCCTCACGAGGCGTCAATGTTAGAAGAAGTTATAGTCACAGCGAAACCCAAAGGGAAATTTAAAATAATAACTATAAAACCTAATGGTCACGAAGATTATTTTAAATGCTGGTTACCAACAATAGAAAGTGAAATTGCTGTATATTTCCCAAATAATTCGCCAAACACAAAACGAATTTCAAAACTTTTACTTCCTATAAAAACCGAAGCAAAAAATTGGGACAAACGCCATAAAGACAAACACGAAAAAAGACCATTTTCAACACTTTTTAGAGTTCATTTTTATGAAAATAATGAAGGTTTGCCAGGCGATGTTTTAACTTATGAAAAGATTTTATTCATAGCCAATCAAGATACAGATCCTATTTTTGAATTAGACGTTACCGGAAGCAACATAATAATTCCCAAAAATGGTATTTTCGTATCTATCCAAGTATTAGGATATACCGATAAAGACGGAAAATTATTACCCAACAAAAAATATAAAGAAGTCGAAACAAAACGAGGTATTGTTAGAGTTTCTACAACATTTAGACCTTTATTACCATTTACAGACAAGATTGCTAGCAAACAAACCTTTGTAAAACGAATCTTTCATAATAACGGAAAATGGGTGTTATTCGACTTAAAAAACATTAATAATTCTAACCTTTTAAAAGCTGGTTTAAACAACTACGGAATGGGATTAGAAGTAGAAGTTTATAAAGAAAAATAAAACTTCATTTTTTTTACTAGGATAAAGCTATTTAGTTTCAATTAAAATTACACGATTACAGCTTGTACATTAACAATTTTGTAGTATTTTTAATATTCATTCATTTAATAATATAAGGCTATAGTTATATGACAGAGGTTGATATTGAAAAAGAAAATGCAGCAATTGCCAAAGCCTACAAAGAGCTTTTAAAAGTTAGCTACCGCACACTTTCTAAAGAAGACAAACAACTAATTAGAAAAGCTTTTAATGTTGCTGTAGAAGCACATAGCGATCAACGCCGTAAAAGTGGAGAAGCTTACATCTTTCATCCTATTGCTGTTGCAAAAATTGTAGCGCAAGAAATTGGTCTAGACGCTACATCTATCGCTGCAGCTTTACTTCATGATGTCGTAGAAGATAACGAAAACTATAGCATAAAAGATATAGAAAATCTGTTTGGAGAAACAGTTGCTAGAATTGTTGATGGATTAACCAAAATTTCGTCTTTAAAAAAAGACATGAATGTTTCTCTACAAGCAGAAAATTTTAGAAAAATGTTACTTACTCTTAATGATGATGTTAGGGTAATTATCATAAAAATTGCAGACCGTTTGCATAATATGCAAACTATGGACTCTATGCGTCCAGACAAGCAAGAAAAAATTGCTAGCGAAACACTTTACATTTATGCACCTCTAGCGCATAGAATTGGACTTTATAACATCAAAACAGAACTTGAAGACCTTGGCTTAAAGTATACAGAACCAGAAGTATACAACAGCATCTTATTAAAGATGAAAGAAAGCAAAGAAGAGCAAGATGCATACATAAACGAATTTAGTGATCTATTAAAAAAATCTTTAGATAAAGAAGGTTTAAACTATATTATAAAAGGTCGACCTAAATCTATTTTTTCAATAAAGAAAAAAATGGATAAACAAGGTGTTTCTTTTGACGAGGTTTATGACAAATTTGCCATAAGAATAATCTATAAATCAGACCGTGATAACGAAAAATTCTTAGCTTGGAAAATATACTCTATTGTAACAGATCACTTTAGACCAAACCCAACACGCTTACGCGATTGGATATCTTCACCAAAATCTACAGGATACGAAGCCTTACACATAACCGTTGTTGGACCAAAAAGCAGATGGGTAGAAGTACAAATTCGTAGTGAACGTATGAACGAAATAGCCGAAAAAGGTTACGCCGCTCATTACAAATACAAAAACGTAGATGATAACGACGATAATCTTGATATGTGGATTAACCGTCTACAAGATGCTTTAGAAAACGCGTCTACAAATGCAGTAGACTTTGTAGAACAATTCAAACTAAACCTATACTCTAAAGAAATATTTGTTTTTACACCTAAAGGCGAATTAAAATCACTTCCTAAAGGCGCAACACCTTTAGACTTTGCTTTTAGCATTCACACCGAAGTAGGTAGCAAAACAAGAGGCGCAAAAGTTAACGGAAAATTAGTCCCACTAAGCCACGTTTTAAACAGTGGTGATCGTGTAGAAATTATCACTTCAGAAAATGCTAAACCAAATCCAAACTGGCTAGATTACGCTACTACAGGTAAAGCAAGAAGTAAAATTAAATCACTTCTAAAAGAAGACACTAAGATAATTGGTGAAGAAGGTAAAGAAATTTTAAGAAGAAAATTAAAACAACTTAAAATTGAGCTAAACGAAAAATCGGTTAACGAAATGGTTAATCATTTTAAACTAAAAACAAGTTTAGACCTTTTTTATCGCGTTGGTACAGGAAACATAGATAGTAAAGCATTAAAAGAATATGCTGCATCACGTAGTAATGCTTTAGTTAGTTTTATAAAAAATAAAATTAACAGAAAGCAAACCGTTAATCAAGAAGACATTAATAAAGACGAAATCACACACAAATATGATTTATTAGTCTTTGGTAAAGAAGAAGAAAAACTTGATTACAAATTTGCAAACTGCTGCAATCCTATTCCTGGCGATCCTGTTTTTGGTTTTGTAACCATAAACGATGGTATTAAAGTACACAAAAAATCATGTCCTAACGCTGTTAGTCTTCAAGCTAATTATGCATATAGAATTATGCAAGCCAAGTGGATAGACTCTTCTCAACGCGAATTTGCAGCTCAAATAAAGCTTTCAGGAATCGATAATTTAGGATTAGTTAACGAGATTACTAAAGTCATTTCATCAAACATGCACGTTAATATGAAAAGCATTAACTTTAGTAGTGATGATGGCGTGTTTTCAGGAAAAATAAATGTAGTGGTTCGTAACAATACACTGCTAAAAAAGTTAATGGAAAACCTAAAAAAAATTAACGGTATAGATAAGGTATCAAGAATTTAATCTTCAAGTTGTTAATAACTATTAATAACACATCTTTTAATCCAACAAAAAATAGCATTTAACCACAAAAAAAATGTAAATTTGTCGGATAATTATGAGTGCAAATACGGACATAAAAAATCAAGAAATCGTTAAAAATGTGTTTACAGCTTTTTTAGAAGAAAAAGGGCACCGTAAAACACCAGAACGTTATGCTATACTTCAAGAAATATATTCTAGTAATGAGCATTTTGATATCGAATCTTTATATCTAAATATGAAGAACAAAAAATATCGTGTTAGTCGTGCAACACTTTACAATACTATAGATCTTTTATTAGATTGTGGTTTGGTTAGAAAACATCAGTTTGGAAAAAATCAAGCACACTACGAAAAATCATATTTTGATAAACAACACGACCACGTTATTTTACAAGACACAGGAGAAGTTATAGAATTTTGCGATCCACGCATTCAAGCAATCAAAAAAACCATAGAAGAAGTGTTTGATATAGAAATTAATAAACACTCTTTATACTTTTACGGTAACCGAAAAAAATCACAAAACAACTAAATATAATGGCAGTAGATTTACTACTTGGTTTACAATGGGGCGACGAAGGCAAAGGAAAAATTGTTGACGTTTTAACCTCTAAATATAATATTATTGCGCGTTTTCAAGGAGGACCAAACGCTGGTCACACATTAGTATTTAATGGTAAAAAGCACGTATTACACACAATCCCTTCAGGTATATTTCATGAAAACGCAACTAACCTAGTTGGTAACGGTGTTGTAATAGATCCTGTTATTTTTAAAAAGGAATTGGACAAGTTAGCAGAGCAAGACGTAGATTATAAAAAGTCATTATTAATTTCGCGTAAAGCGCACATCATTTTACCTACGCATCGCTTACTAGATGCCGCTAGTGAAGCTTCTAAAGGAAAAGCAAAAATAGGTTCTACTTTAAAAGGAATTGGACCAACTTACATGGATAAAACAGGTCGTAATGGTTTACGTGTAGGAGACTTAGAATTAGATAATTGGCAAGAAAAGTACCGTAGTTTAGCAGACAAGCACGAATCTATGATAGATTTTTACGACGCTAAAATAGAATACGATTTAAAAGAATTAGAAAACGAGTTTTTTGAAGCTGTAAACGTTTTAAAAAGCTTAACATTTATAGATTCTGAAGAGTACGTTTTTCAAGCTCAAAAATCTGGGAAAAGTATTTTAGCAGAAGGTGCTCAAGGATCATTATTAGATATCGATTTTGGAACATATCCATTTGTAACCTCAAGTAATACCACTGCTGCAGGTGCTTGTACTGGATTAGGTGTAGCTCCAAACAAAATAAAAGAAGTATTTGGTATATTTAAAGCATACACAACACGTGTTGGTTCTGGACCTTTCCCAACAGAATTGTTTGACGAAGACGGCGCAACTATGGCTCGCGTTGGACATGAATTTGGAGCCACTACAGGTAGACCAAGACGTTGTGGTTGGTTAGACCTAGTAGCATTAAAATATGCTTGTCAAGTTAATGGCGTTACACAATTAATGATGATGAAAGCAGATGTTTTATCTGGTTTTAAAACTTTAAAAGTAGCTACAGCATATAAATATAAAGGTGAAGAGATTAAGCATTTACCATACAATATCGAACCTGAAAATGTAGAACCAGTTTACACAGAGTTTAAAGGTTGGGCAGAAGATTTAACTGAGATGTCTGAAGCTTCTACATTACCAAAAGAACTTAATGAATACATCGCATTTTTAGAAAAAGAATTAGAAATTCCTATTACAATAGTTTCTGTTGGACCAGACAGAAAACAAACTATTTTTAGATAAAAATTTCTTTTAAAAAAGATTTAAAAACCTGCTAACAATTTAATTAGCAGGTTTTTCAGTCTTAAATAAATACTAATTGATAATACGAAGTAAGTTAAATCGTTATTTTTGCATCAAACACATTAAAATTGAAGTCAATAAAAACAAAATATCTCCTACTCTTTCTAATAGTTTTTATATCTTATTTTGCATCTGCACAACGCAAAACTATTGAGATTAAATACGCTGGTTTTGGAGAAAAAGACGAAGAAAAATTTCCTGGTGCACAAATATTAACCAGAAATGATGCACAACAAATTCATATTTTCCATGATGGTATAGACATGTATTGTGACAAAGCCATTTTTTACGGAAAAGAAGATTTTGTTGAAGCCTACGGAAATGTTAAAATGGTTCAAGGCGACACCATAAACCTGAATTCAAAATACGCAGAATATTCAGGAAAAACCCAATTAGCATTTGCTTCTGGAGATGTTATTTTAACCGAACCACAATCTATTCTAACTACAGACACTTTATACTTTAACCGTGCTAAACAAGAAGCTTATTATAAAACAGGCGGTAAAGTTGTAAGAGATTCTTCTGGAACAATTACCAGTAAAATTGGACGCTATTTTATGCCAAGAAAAAAGTATAGATTTCAAGATAGCGTTAAGCTTGTTAATCCAGAATATACTTTAAAAACAAAAATTTTAGATTACTATACAGATACAGGTCATGCATATATGTACGGACCATCAACTATTGAAGATGCTGCAAGTAAAATTTATTGTGAACGCGGTTTTTACGACACCGAATCTGACACTGGTTACTTTGTAAAGAAATCAAGAATAGATTACGACAATCGTGTTTTTGAAGGCGATAGCATGTATTTTGACCGTAATAAAAACTTCGCTTCTGCAACAAACAATATTAAAGTCACAGATACATTAAACAATAGTATTGTTAAAGGTCACTATGCCGAAGTCTACCGTGCAAAAGACTCTGTTTTTATTACAAAACGTGCATTAGCGATCACACTTCAAGAAAAGGATAGCATATTTATGCATGCAGATACGTTGATGGTAACTGGTAAACCAGAACACCGTATTACCAGAGCTTATTATAATGCCAAGATTTACAAATCAGATATTAGCGGTAAAGCAGATTCGGTACACGTAGATCAAAAAACAGGATTAACACAGCTAATCAATTTAGCAAGAATGAATAAAGGCGATGCGTTTTCAGCAGCAAGAAAGCCTATTCTTTGGAATGTAAAAAACCAAATGACTGGAGATACTATTCATCTTAAATCCAACCCAAAAACCGAAAAACTAGACTCTTTAATTGTATTTTATAATGCATTTGTCATCAGTAAAGACACATTAAGTGACGATGGTTACAACCAAATTTCTGGAAAGCGATTAATCGGTCTTTTTGATGATGAAAATAATCTGAAGCAAGTTGATATTCTTAAAAATGCTGAATCTATCAATTATAGTAGAAATGAAAATGGCGAATTAATAGGTATTGAAAAGTCAAAATCTGCTGATATTGAAATGTATTTTGAGAATAAAGAATTAACAGAACTAAGAAAACTTCGTCAATTTGACGGAAAACTTTACACCGAAGAAGATTTTCCTGCAAACGCCAGAAAACTAAGAGGATTTGATTGGCGTGAAGACGAGCGACCTGCATCTGTAGAAGACCTTTTTGTAGATGATCCACCATTAAATTTACCAGTAATAAAAGGCTTAGAGCCCTACAATGACGAAGAAGAATTTTTTAACGACGATTTAATTGGTCGTGTAAAAAAAGCAGATCAAGAAGCCGAAGATAAAAACTTGATTAAAAAAGACGAAAAACCAAAAGCGTCAAGAAACGTACCTAATAAGTTTTTAAACAAAAAAGACACTTCAAAAGAAAAAACGGGCAAAAAACTAAATAAAATACCTGATTTAAAAAAGGATTAAACTATTGAAAGATTTATTCTTTAAATATCAAGCGCAAACGTCGCCATTTCCTTTAGGTATGGAAGTTTCTCATGCCAAAGGAAGTTATATATATGACACCAACAACAATGCTCATTTAGACTTTGTAGCTGGTGTATCTGCATGTACTTTAGGGCATTGTCACCCAAAAGTTATAGAAGCAATAAAACAGCAAGCAGATCAATATTTACATGTCATGGTTTATGGCGAGTATGCTCAAGGTCCTGCAGTAGATTTATGCCAGTTTATAGCAGACCATTTACCTGATCCGTTAGAACAAACTTATTTAGTAAATTCTGGTACAGAAGCTATTGAAGGTGCACTAAAACTAGCACGTCGCGTTACTGGAAGAAGTCAAATTATTGCTATGAAAAATGCATATCATGGTAATACAATGGGTTCTTTAAGTTTAATGAATTATGAAGAAAGAAAAGCACCTTTTAGACCATTAATACCTGATGTGCATCATATTAACTTTAATAGTGAAACGGACTTAGATTTTATTACTAAAAAAACTGCTGCTGTTATAGCAGAAACTATTCAAGGTGGTGCAGGTTTTATAGAGCCAACTAATAATTACTTAACTAAATTAAAAGCAAAATGCCAAAGCGTTGGCGCTTTATTAATTTTAGACGAAATCCAACCAGGTATTGGTAGAACAGGTAAACTTTTTGGTTTCGAAAACTATAATGTTATCCCAGATATTGTCGTTACCGGTAAAGGTCTTGGTGGTGGTTTACCAATTGGTGCTTTTACAGCTTCAAAAAAGCATATGTCACTATTACAAGACAACCCAAAAATGGGACACATCACTACTTTTGGTGGTAACCCTTTAATTGCTGCTTCTGCTTTAGCAACATTACAAGAAGTAGTTAACAGCAATTTAATGCAAGAAACTTTAGAAAAAGAAAAATTGGTAAAAGACCTTCTTTTACAACATCCTTTAATTAAAGAAGTGCGTGGTCGAGGTTTAATGTTAGCTGCAATTACGAAGTCTGCAGAGGTTACAAACCATGTAGTTTTAGAAGCTCAAAAACAAGGTCTAATTCTATTTTGGTTACTATTTGAACCAAAAGCCATACGTATAACACCGCCACTAACAATCAGTAAAGACGAGCTTAAAAAAGGCTGTGGCATTATTATTGACATACTTAATAAATTACTGTAATAAAGTTATCTTCTAACCGACTAAAGCTCAACTAAAAAACAATTAAAATAGTAATTGTTCATTACTTTGTTAAAAACAAATCATCTAAAAGTTAAAAAAAAGTACAATAGAACATTACATTTATTACGAGGAAATTAAAAACACCTATGGAATTCAGTCAAGATAGCCCTAACAATAATGTTTCTCTAAATAAATTTGAGTCAATGCTAAAAACAAATAATGTATTGTTTTTTGACTCAGAAGAATTTGAAAACATTATACATCATTACCTAAATCAAGGTAAAGTTGCTCTTGCAAAAAAAGCAATAAAATTAGGTTTAGAACAACATCCATCTTCAACTAATTTAAAATTATTTAAAGTTGAAGTTTATGTTTTTGAAAACAAATTAAAAGAGGCTAATCAACTACTAGATGCACTTTATGTTTTAGAGCCATCTAATGAAGAAGTGTACATCCAAAAAGCTAATATTCTTTCTAAAGAAGACAATCATGAAGACGCAATCAAAGTGTTAAAAATAGCATTAAACTTTTCTGAAGAAGTTTCAGAAATACATGCTTTAATAGGCATGGAATACTTGCTTTTAGACGACTTTGAAAAAGCCAAGCAAAGCTTTATGAGTTGTTTAGAAGAACAACCAGAAGACTATTCTTCATTATATAATATTATATACTGCTTTGATTTTTTAAATGAAAATGAAGAAGCAATTACATTTTTAAATAAATACTTAAATTCTAATCCTTATTGTGAAGTTGCATGGCATCAATTAGGCAAACAATACTTTTCTATTAAAGATTATAAAAAGGCGCTTAGCGCATTTGACTTTGCGATAATTTCTGATGACCGCTTTATAGGTGCTTACTTAGAAAAAGGTAAGGTTTTAGAAAAATTAAAACGCTACAAAGAAGCGATAGAAAACTATTTACTTACACTAGAACTTGATGATCCAACTAGCTTTGCTTTATTAAGAATGGGTTGTTGTTATGAAAAGTTAGGTAAATTAGATTTAGCAAAACAATACTATTACAAAACAGTAAAAGAAGATCCATTACTAGATAAAGGTTGGATTGCAATTACTAAATTTTATTTAAAGCAACATAATTACCAAAAAGCATTATATTACATCAATAAAGCAATAAATATTGATGCAGAAAATGTAATCTATTGGAAACTTTATGCCCAAATAAATCAAAGACTTAACTTTTTAGAAGAAGCAGAAAAAGGTTATAAAAAAGCAATAGAATTAGGTAATTACGAACTAAACACCTGGTTGTCTAGAACAGATATACTTATTCAAATAGGAGAATTAGATGCAGCTAGTTTAAATTTAATACAAGCAACAGAATTTTATCCAGAAAACGCCGAAATAGAATTTAGACTAACCGGTATATACTATAAAGCTTTAGAAACTGAAAAAGGTAGTTATCATCTTAAAAACGCTATGACTTTTAATAAAGAATTCTTGTTTATTATAGAAGAGCTATTTCCTGAAGTATATCACTCTATTACTTTTCAAAAGGCGTTAAAAAAGGTACAATAACGTAATCTTGTTTCTAATTTTACATACCTTTGAAGCTTTAAAACATAAAAGATGCAAAGACGTTTAAAAGACTATCTTTTTATTAGCTTAAAAGGTGTTGCAATGGGCGCAGCAGATGCTGTACCTGGTGTTTCTGGAGGAACTATAGCATTTATTTCTGGTATTTACGAAGAACTAGTAACAACTATAAGTAATGTAGACTTTTCTTTATTTAAAACCTTAAAAAAAGAGGGCATTCTTCCTTTCTGGAAACAGTTAAACGGTAATTTTTTATTAGCGCTTTTAACAGGCATTATAATTAGCTTTATTTCCTTTATGAGATTGGCTAAATTTCTTTTAGAAGAACATCCTGTACTTATTTGGTCTTTCTTTTTTGGATTAATTATTGCAAGCATTTACTTTGTTGGCAAACAAATAAAAAAGTGGTCATCATCTACTATTATTGCTCTTATTGCTGGTGCTGTTATAGCTTTTCACATTACAGGTTTACCGTCCTTAGCTAGTAATACTAATTCTTATTTTCTTTTTATTGCTGGTGCTATAGCTATTTGTGCTATGATTTTACCAGGGATTTCTGGTAGTTTTATTTTAGTTATTCTAGGTGCTTACAAGACTTTAAGTGATGCATTTCATGATTTTGATATCAAAAAAATAGCCCTTTTTGCATCTGGTGCTGTAGTTGGTCTTTTATCTTTTAGTCGTGTTCTTAAATGGCTTTTTAAAAATTATCATAATCTAACATTGGCTTTATTAACTGGTTTTATTTTAGGCTCTTTAAACAAAGTTTGGCCTTACAAAAAAACCTTAAAGGTTATGGAAGATACCACAGGAAATATTGTTGATTTTGAGACGGTATCAAACTTTGGAACATTAGGTATCTATCAAAAATCTATTCAGAATTTTGACAGTTACAAAATGGTAATAGAGCAAAGTATTTCTCCTTCATATTACGCCGAAATTAATCAAGTCAATGCGCAACTACCGCTAGCAATTGGCTTAATGGTTGTAGGATTTTTAACTATTTTTATACTTGAAAAAGTAGGAAACAAACCAGAATAATGCAAAGTACCAGAACATTAAAAGATCGTATTTTTTTAGTTCTTAAAGGTTTAGGAATGGGCGCAGCAAACAAAGTGCCTGGTGTTTCTGGTGGTGTGGTTGCTTTTGTTGCAGGGTTTTATGAAGAGTTTATTTATTCTCTTCAAAAAGTAAATATAAAAGCGTTTAAACTACTATTTAATGGTCGTTTTAAATCATTTTATAATTATATAAATGGTAGATTTTTAAGTCTCTTATTTTTAGGGATGGTAATTAGTTACTTTAGTGTTTCTAAAATATTAGACTATCTAATAACCCACTATCAGCTTTATGTATGGAGCGTGTTTTTCGGGATGATTATTGGATCTATTTATTATATAAGTAAAGATTTTAAAGACTGGAAACCTACAACATACATAGCATTAACTATTGGTATTTCTATTGGTTTAAGTATTAGCTTTTTAGATCCTGCAACACAAAATGATAATTTATTATTTGTGTTTTTTTGCGGGATAATTAGTGTATCAGGTATGACTTTACCTGGTTTTTCAGGTTCCTTTATTTTAATACTTTTAGGTAATTACGTGTTACTATTAGTAGACTCTGTTAATGCTTTGTATGACACTGTAACCGAAATTATAACCGGAGACTTTAGCTTTACATCTAATTTAGAGCGCATAAGAATGCTTAAGGTTTTAGCTGTTTTTACGCTTGGTTCTATAGTTGGATTAGTCACGTTTTCTCACGCATTAAATTATATTTTAAAACATTATAAAAGTGTAACTATCGCATCAATAATTGGCTTTATCGTTGGCTCTTTAGGCGTCGTTTGGCCATTTAAAGAAACCATTTATAAAACCAATAATAATACTTTTGTACTAGACTCAAGAGGAGAAAAAATCATCGAAAATTACAAACGTTATTTACCAGAACTAACACCAGAAACCTACTATGCTATTGCTTTTACAATAATTGGTATAGCTATAGTTTTAGCTTTAGAGTTTTACGGACAAAAAACAAGGCAAGCCAATGCGTAGATTTGGATTAATCGGTAGAGATATCTCCTATTCATTTTCTCAAAATTATTTTTCAATAAAATTTAAAGATGAAGATATTAAAGATGCATCTTACGAAAATTTTGATATAGAAAACATAAATCAATTTAAAACTGAGGTACTAAATCAAGATATAAAAGGTTTAAACGTTACAATTCCTTATAAAGAAGAAATTATTCCTCAATTGGATAGCTTAGATAAAAAAGCAAAAAAAATTGGAGCTGTAAACACTATAAAAATCTCAAAAAAAGGAAAAACAAAGGGTTATAATACCGATTGTTATGGTTTTAAAAAATCACTTAAACCTCATCTTAAAAAAAGACATAAAAAAGCTCTTATTTTAGGAACTGGTGGCGCAAGTAAAGCTATTGCGTTTGTTCTTAAAAAATTAGGGATTAAATACAAATTTGTTTCAAGAACATCTTCAACAAAAGCAGATTATACGTATTTAGATTTAACAGAAGACATCATAAACGACCACAAAATAATCATTAATTGTACACCTGTAGGCACCTATCCCAATATAGATAACGCTCCAGACATACCTTATAATTTCATTTCTAAAAAACATATTTTGTTCGACTTAATTTATAATCCTTCAGAAACTACGTTTCTAAAAAACGGAAAACTAAAAGGCGCAAAAATCATTAATGGTTACGATATGTTGGTATTTCAAGCAGAAAAAGCTTGGAAAATATGGAATAAATAGCGCATAGCTTAGAATTTTGTTTGTAGTTTTTCAACTTGTTACTATCTTTAAAATCTAAATTTTAAAACATTTTAAAGATGTCAGAGCTAGATAACCTGCAAAACGCAGACGGAACGGAAGAACAAAAAGAAACTGTACAACCAACAACAAAAGACAATTCAAACAACGACGATGATAAAGTCTTAAATGAAATTGAAGACTCTAACGCAGAAGATGCCGAAGATGAAGGCAATAAAGACAGACATAATATTGAAGAAAAAGATTATGAGTCTTTAAACATGGAACAATTGGTTATAGAACTTGAACGTTTGGTAAAAAACGAAAAAGTACAAGCTATAAACAAACATGTTAATGCCTTAAAACAAGAGTTTGATAAACAATTTAATGACTTACTTGAAGAAAAGAAAGAAGAGTTTTTAAGTAATGGCGGTGTAGAGATGGACTTTAGATACAACTCTCCATTACAACGTAGCTTTAGAGACACTTATAAAGACTACAAACAACGTCTAACTGCACACTACAAAAATTTAGAAAAAAACTTAAAGCAAAATTTAAATAATAGGCTAGAAATTATTGAGCAAATAAAAGCACTTACCGAAGATGCAGAAGACTCAATGAGTTCTAAATATAAGACATTTAAAGATTTACAAGACCAATGGAGAAATGCTGGTCCAATACCAAGAGATAAATATAATAACGCTTGGAACAGCTACCATTTTAATGTAGAACGTTTCTATGATTTATTACACTTAGATCGAGATTTAAGAGATAAAGATTTTGAACATAATTTAGAACAAAAAACAAAAATTATAGAGCAAGCAGAAGCACTAGCTAAAGACGATAATATAAACAGAGCCTTTAGAGAACTTCAAAACCTTCATAAAATCTGGAAAGAAGAGCTTGGTCCTGTAGCAAGAGAACACAGAGAACCAATCTGGGAACGATTTAAAGAAGCTACAAAGAAAATTAATGAAAATAGACAAGAATACTTTAAAAGCTTAGATAAATTATACGAGCAAAATCTTGTAAACAAACAAGCTATTATAGACAAGATTGCTCAAATTTCTTCAGAAAATATAAATACTCACAAAGGTTGGCAAAATAAAATTAAAGAGGTAGAAGCTTTAAGGGAAGAGTTTTTTAAAGCAGGAAAAGTACCTATTAAAGTTAACGAAGCAACATGGGCTAAATTTAAAGAAGCCGTTCGTACCTTTAACAGAAACAAAAATCAGTTCTACAAAGACTTAAAAAAGGAACAATACGTTAACCTAGAGAAAAAACAAGAACTTGTTAAAATTGCAGAAGAAAACAAAAACAACGAAGATTTTGAAGTAACTACACCTTTAATGAAAAAAATCCAAGCAGATTGGAAAAAAATTGGACATGTACCAAGAAAGGACAGCGACAAAATCTGGAAACAATTTAAAACTGCATGTAACCACTATTTTAATAGAATAAAAGACCAACGTAATGCAGCATCTGCAGAAGAAGAGCAAGCTTTTAAAGAAAAAGAAGCATTACTAGCCAAAGTTAAAGAGTTAAAATTAACCGGAGACCAAAAAGAAGACTTAGCTACTATAAAAGAACAAATTAATAATTGGAAAAATATAGGTCGCGTACCTAGAAATAAAAAACATATTGAAGGTGACTTTAATAATGTTTTAGATGGTTTGTTTAAAAACTTAGATTTAAACAAATCTGAAGCTGAAATGATTAAGTTTGAAAATAAACTTCAAGACTTATCATCTACAGACAACCAAAAAGTAATTGATAACGAACGTTTTTACATTCAGAAAAAAGTAGATGAAATAAAAGGAGAAATTAACCAGCTAGAAAACAATTTACAGTTTTTTACTAATGTTAAATCTGATAATCCTTTAGTAAAAGAAGTGCATAAAAACATAAAAAAGCATAAAGAGGAATTAGACATTTGGCAAACTAAACTTAAAAAAATTAAGTCTCTATATTAATTAAAGATAACGATTAATCATATAGTATTTAATTAATCTATTACTCATAATCATTAAAATTATAGGAAACATTTTCTAATAAAAAAACCAAACCCTATTTCTGAGAGGAAATAGGGTTTTGGCTCCTAACTAAACTAACCAATTATTTCTCTTCGTTTACAAGAAATAATTTTATTTTCTATGACACCTAATATGATGTATGCTATTAATCAACTTTATTCTATAATAAGGTAAGATTAAATGTCATATGCATTATATACGATACATTTATTGTTTTGGATTTTTATAGATTATAAAAAAGTTGATTTTAACATATTTTTAAGCAAATCAAATAGTTAAAACCTTAATTAGGTATTAATTGACTTTTTATAAATTATTTTTTTTGAAAAATTATAGCAGTTTCTTGGCTTCTTCCCAAAAAACATCCATTTCAGTAAGAGTCATGTCTTTTAATTCTTTATTTAAAGATTTTGCTTTTTCTTCCAAATAAACAAAACGCTTTGAGAACTTTTTATTTGTCCTTTCTAATGCATTTTCTGGGTTAATTTTTAAAAATCGTGCATAATTTACCATAGAAAAAAGTACATCTCCAAACTCGGCTTCCATAGCGTCTTGATTACCGTTTTGTACTTCTTCTTTAAATTCAGATAACTCCTCTTCTACTTTTTCCCAAACTTGCTCTGGTTGTTCCCAGTCAAAACCAACACCTGCAACTTTATCTTGTATTCTACTTGCTTTAACAAGCGCTGGTAAACTTTTTGGTACACCTTCTAAAACACTTTTTTTTCCTTCTTTTAATTTAAGGTTTTCCCAATTACGTTTTACGTCTTCTTCATTTTCAACTTTTACATCTCCATAAATATGCGGATGCCTATGTATTAGTTTATCGCAAACAGTATTTAGTACATCTGCTATATCAAAATCATTGGTTTCACTTCCTATTTTTGCATAGAAAACTAAGTGAAGCATTAGGTCTCCTAGTTCCTTTTTTACTTCTTCTAAATCGTTATCCAAAATAGCGTCACCTAGTTCGTAAGTTTCTTCTATAGTAAGATGACGCAATGTTTGCATGGTTTGTTTTTTATCCCATGGACATTGTTCTCTTAACTCATCCATAATGGTTAACAAACGGTCAAATGCTTTTAATTGATCAGGTCTACTATTCATAAAAAAAGGGTTTTGGTAAAAGTACAATGATTTATTATTGCGTAAAACATTGGCACAAAAAAATCCAGCTTTAAGGCTGGATTTTTTTTATATTTTAATAAACAAGTTTATTATTCTTCTTCATCACTTGTTGTTACTTCTTCTTCTAAATTTAAAAGATCATTTTTAACAAGTAAATTATACCACTGAATTACTTTTTTAATATCACTAACATATACTCTATCTTCATCATAATCTGGTAATACTTCAAAGAAGTATTCTTCTAACTTATCTTTAGAGTCTTTATGGCTAATAGCTGTTTCTTGTCCGTTTTCTTTTTCGCTTATTTTTCTAAAAACATCTGCTAAAGGCACTTCTTCGGTTAAAGTATATATTGCTATCTCGCTTAATACACTTACATTTTGTTGTATACCAATAGATAATCTTTTTTGATCTATTAAAGATTCTGCTATAAAGCCCGTTCTTGTTTGAGTTACTAATTTGTATAATCCAGGTTTACCTGAAATTGCTAAAACTTTTTCTAAAGCCATAAATTTATTTTTAAGGGTCGCAAATATCTAATGTTACTTTGGGTTTTCCAAACGTTTAACGTTTCTTTTTCATTAACGGAAACTTCATTCGGTAATCTACGTTTATTTTTCCTTTAGAAATATTGGTTAGTTTTCCTTTAATTAAGCGTTTTTTAAGTGCAGATAATTTATCTGTAAATAATACGCCTTCTATATGGTCATACTCATGTTGAAATACTCGTGCTGCAAGACCTGATAACTCTTCTGTATGTGTATTAAAATCTTGATCTTGATATTGTATTTTTATATTTGGTTGTCTAAACACGTCTTCTCTAACATCTGGTATACTAAGACAGCCTTCGTTAAATGCCCATTCGTCTCCAGTTTCTTCTAGTATAGTTGGGTTAATAAAAACACGTTTAAAAGCTTTTAATTGTTCTTGCTCTTCTTTTGACAAATCATCATCTTCTGCAAATGGTGATGCATCTACTATAAAAACTCTAATTGATAACCCAATTTGCGGTGCTGCAAGACCAACACCGTATGCACCATACATAGTTTCAAACATGTTATCTATTAATGTGTCAAGATTTGGGTAATCTTTTGTTATTTCTTTGGCTTGCTTTTTTAAAACGGGATCGCCGTAAGCAACTATAGGTAATATCATAAATTATTATTTATTATAAAGGTAACTTTGTAAGATAATAGTTGCACTAACCTCATCTAACAAAGATTTGTTTTGTCTTTGTTTTTTCTTTAATCCACTATCAATTAAGGTTTGCGCTGCCATTTTTGAGGTAAAACGCTCGTCTACTCTTTCAATAGGAATGTGCGGAAATGTAGATCTTAGTTTAGAAATAAATGGTTTAATTAAAGCTTCGCTTTCGCTAGCTGTATTATCCATTTGTTTTGGCTCTCCAACTAAAAAAAGTTCTACATTCTCTTTTTCTGTATATGTCTTTAAATAATCTAAAAGCTCTTTTGTAGCTACAGTAGCTAGTCCTGATGCTATAATTTGCATATCGTCTGTAACTGCTAATCCTGTTCTTACTTTACCGTAATCTATTGCTAATATTTGAGCCATCTTAAAATTTTATGCAAATTTATGGTTTTATAGATTAACACCTTAAATATTATGCCATATTTTAATTTATAGGAATTATATTTGCGTGAAGGATTGAAGCGACATCCTTTTTTTGCTGCCATATATGGCAAAAAAAGATATAGCGTAAAGCCTGACCTTTAGGGCTCGCCAAAAAATTGAAATTACAAAAAATGAAAGATTTACAACAAATTATTGAAACTGCTTGGGATAACCGAGAGCTTTTAACCGAGACATCAACTATTGAAGCAATTAGAAAAGTGATAGCGCTTTTAGATGAAGGTACACTTCGTGTTGCTGAACCTACTACAGATGGTTGGCAAGTTAACGAATGGGTAAAAAAAGCAGTTGTTTTATATTTCCCGATACAAAAAATGGAAACTTTAGAAGTTGGTATTTTTGAATATCATGATAAAATCCCTTTAAAAACTGGTTATAAAGAAAAAGGAATTAGAGTTGTACCTCATGCTGTGGCACGTCATGGTGCATATATTTCTGCTGGCACTATTTTAATGCCTAGTTATGTAAATATTGGCGCTTATGTAGACGAAGGTACTATGGTAGATACTTGGGCTACTGTTGGTAGTTGTGCGCAAATTGGTAAAAACGTACATCTTTCTGGTGGTGTTGGTATTGGTGGTGTTTTAGAACCTTTACAAGCTGCTCCTGTAATTATTGAAGATGGTGCTTTTATTGGTAGTAGATGTATTGTTGTAGAAGGTGTTAGAGTTGGTAAAGAAGCGGTTTTAGGTGCTAATGTTGTTTTGACTATGAGTACTAAAATTATTGATGTTACTGGTGATAAACCTGTTGAAATGAAAGGTTATGTACCAGAACGTTCTGTAGTAATCCCTGGAAGTTATACTAAAGAGTTTGCTGCTGGAAGCTATAACGTACCTTGCGCTTTAATTATTGGTAAGCGTAAAGAAAGTACTAATAAAAAAACATCACTTAATGATGCGTTACGCGAATATGATGTGGCTGTTTAAATGAAAGTTACATAGCAAAATGAATATAAAAAATCCTAAACTTTAAAGTTTAGGATTTTTTATATTATGACTTAAATTGCATTTTACGTCCAGATCTACGCAATTTTTTTCGGTTTATTTTATGTTGAAACGCCATACTATGCTTTAACATTAAATCATGGGTTTCTTGGTAAGGCTTTTTATATAATTCTGAATACTTTTCTGCAATTACTTTAATCATTGCTTTAGATAACCACAAGCGTCTAAAATTATGCATACGCTTATCAAAGGTCATGTTTTCAAAACGCATTCGGTTTAAATCTATAAGGTAGAATTTATAACCTTGCTCTGTTTTAACAACTAACGTATTGCCTGGTGAATGATCTAAAAAATTAATATTATTTTGATGTAACTTAAAGGTGAATTCTGAAAATTTCTTTAATATTTCTTCTCTTTTAGGGAATTTTGGATTGTGTATTAATGCTCTAAATTCAAAATCATAATTTATATGCTCACTTATATAATAGCTATTTTTTAATCCAAAAACAGATGTTTCTTCTATATAGGCAATAGGAAAAGGTGTTGATATTTCACAATCTATTAACCTGCTTGCATATTCAAAAGACCGTTTAGCTTTACTTGGTCGTATCCATTTGTAAATAAAACTATTAAAAGCATTTGGTTTTTTAAAGGACTTTATATTTAGCTTTAAACCGTTTACTTCAAAAGATTTAATAACATTACGTTGGCCAATAGTTACAGCTTCTCCTTTGTTATCAAAATCCTTAATTAAATTTTCAATTTCAGATTTTAAATGTTGATATTTTGGATGACAGTGTATGATTTTAATTAATTTTAAGTTGCATCAAAGATATATTAAACTAAATTTTAATAAAAGCCGATAAAATTATATTTTGCACTTAGGCAAAAGCCAATTTAGATGAAGAAGATTTTAATCATTCAAAATAAAAGAATTGGAGATGTGCTATTAGCCTCTTTAATTGCTACAAATTTAAAAAAAGTATTTCCTGATTCTGTAATAGATTACATGGTTTACGATTACACAACTGGTGTTATCGAACAAAACCCAGCAATTGATAATATTATTGAAATCAAGGAAAAAGAACTTAAAAAAATACCCGTACTTCTTAAAACTGCTTTTAATGTACGACGTAAAAAGTATGATATTGTTGTAGATCCTTACGCAAAATTTCAAAGTCGTGTAATTACTTTATTATCAGGTGCAAATACAAGAATAGGATTTAAAAAACGAGAAAAAAATCCACCTTTACCGTTTTACACACACAATATTTCGTTTTTAAAAGAAAAGTCTAAACCTTGCGGAAAATCTATTGAAGACAGAGTACATTTGGTGACTTCGGTTTATGATATTAAAAACCCTGTTTACGAACCCAAAATATTTTTAACAGATAAAGAAGAACAATACGATAAGCTTAACCAATACAACAAGCCAATAGTCATGTTTGGTATTTTGGGTAGTACACCACAAAAATCTATGCCTTATAATTATATCGTAAAGTTGATAGATTTTGTAACCGAAAATTATGATGTATATGCTTTATTTAACTATGCACCACATCAAAAAGAAGATGCGCAAACTATATACAATCAATGTAAACACAAAGAACAAATTATTTTTGATATTTATGAAAAAAGTATCCGTGGATTTGTGTTACTTATGAATAAATGCAATCTATTAATTGCAAATGAAGGTGGTACAGTTCACATTGCAAAAGCTTTAAACAAACCAACATTTACTATTTTCTCTCCTTATGTATTAAAAGAACATTGGGCAAGTTTTGAAGACGGTAAAAAACATACATCTATTCATCTTTTAGATGAAAAACCAGATTTATTTTCTACAGATAGAGAACAGCGTAAAAAAATTGAAGAAGATCCTGCTTTTCTTTATAAACAATTAACGCCAGATATTATCATCCCAAAATTAGATGCTTTTTTAAAGCAACATTTTAATTAATTAAACTCTACAGATAGTGAGTAAACTAAGCTTAATAGATCGATTTCATCACTGGAGAAGAAAAAACAGATGGAATAGACAATATAAAAAGGGAAAATGGGATTATCTAAATAACGATCGTGAGGACTTAAGATATCAAAAAATTGTTGAATTTATTTCTAAGTACGCTTCTAAAAATCCTACTATTCTGGACCTTGGTGCAGGAGAAGCTGTTTTAAACGGAAAGTTTGATAAAAATACTTATTCTCACTTTTACAATGTAGACTTCTCTAAGAACTCTATAGACAAAGCAAAACAAAAGCAACTTCCAAATTCTACTAGTTTAGTTGCAGATATCCATAATTACAATCCAAATAAGACTTATGATGTAATTGTTTTTAATGAAGCTTATTATTACGTACATCATAACTTAAAAAAAGAAGTCCTAAATAGATTTATAAGTAAACTTAAACCTAATGGATTACTAGTAGTTTCTATCTACAAAGAAGGTTTAGATTGTTGGGAAATTATTGATGCAAATACAAGTATAGAAAAACTTGACTTTAACAAAGTTGAAACAGATAGAGAACAAACCTATTGGAAAGTTGGTGCTTACCGTGTTAACTAGTTTGTTTTATACCAAACTCTGTCCATGTTGTCTTTTTAGTTTTTGTCTGTTTTCTAATGGCTAAGTTTTTAGCTATAGCTTTATCATTTTTATAACCTCTTTCATGATAAAGATGTACGCATATAGCACTATATCTTATCTGTATAGGTTTCACACCTTTATTAACTAAACGTTCTCCTAACTCTCTATCTTCGCCTCCATATTCCATTCTCTGATCAAACCCATTAACAGCTAATATATCTTTTTTCCAACCTGATGCATTCATACCATCCCAAGTAGCTTTGGTTGGTGTTAACTTATTTAATAGAAACTGTTTTGTTCCTTTTGCAGTTAATTTATTTAGCTTAAATGAAGATTTTAAACCATGATCTAATAACCATTTTTTATCAAAACAAGATTGCTTGATGATATCTTTTTCAGTAATAATTTCAGAAATGTGTTTTGGTAATTTAAAGTAACCTCCAGATAAAAAGCAATTATCTTTTTTTAAATCATAATGTGTTTGCACAAAGTCTTTTCTAGGAATACAATCACCATCCGTAAATAGCAAATAATCTGCATTTGACTTTAAAATGGCTTTATTTAAAATTGTTGTTTTTCTAAAGCCTTTATCCTCTTGCCAAACGTGCTTAATTTTTAAGTTTGATTTACTAATAAAATTGTCTACTACAGTTTTTGTATTATCCGTAGATCCATCATCTGCTATAATAATTTCAAAATCTGTAAAGGTTTGCTGGTTATATCCAACTAAGACATTATACAGCCATTTAGGCTGATTATAAGTACTTATAATTACAGAGATTTTTGGCATACTATTTTTTAACAATACCGTAATCTGTCCAAGTACGATTTTCGTCTTTAACTGCTTTTCTAATTTTTAAATTTCGCTCTAAAGACTCTTTTGTTTTGTAGCCTCTTGGATGATCTAAGTGCAAAACAATTGCTTTATGTCTTATTTGTTTAGATTTAATTCCATAATTAAATAAACGTTCTCCTAGTTCTCTATCTGGTCCACCATATTGCATACGTTCATCATAACCATTTATAGCAATCAAATCTTCTTTCCAGGCGCTTGAGTTACAGTTGTTAAATGTTGCTCCTGTTGGTGTTGTAGCATCTAAAAAATCTGCCCAAAGTCCGTTAGCGTTTAGTTTTAAAGCTTGTTTAAAACTTACACTTCCGTTTTCTTTTAACCATTTAGTATCAAAACAATTTTCGTTTTCAATATCTTTCAACTCAATGGTTTCACTTGTTGGCATATCTAATTTTAAATAACCACCAGAAAGAAAGTAGCCTTTCTCTGCATATTTTGCATGAGTTGATACAAAATCTTTACGAGCAATACAATCTCCATCCGTCATTAAAATATAATCATACTCTGTCAGCATGATACACTTATTTAATAACTCTTGGCGTCTATAACCTTTATCTTCATGCCAAATATGACGTAAATTTACAGGGTAATCTGCTTTAAAACGATCTATTAACTGCTTAGTTGTTTCACGCGAGCCATCATCTGCTATAATAACTTCAAAGTTATCGTAGTCTTGATATTTATAGCTTTCTAAAACTTTTTCTAACCAAGCTTCAGCGTTATAAGTACTAATTATTACAGATATAGGTAAACCACTCATTAATGTATTGTTTCAAATTGAATTGCAAAGATAGACATATTTAAAATATTGCATGCTTTAGTTTTGTTTAAGAAGAATATAAAAACGTAAATTTGCCTTTTATTTATTGTTTTAAATGAAGAAATTATCCGTCATCATTCCTACCTTTAACGAGGAAAATTATATAGAAAAAGCTTTGCGTTCTGTACGTTTTGCTGATGAGATTATTGTTGTAGATTCTTTTAGCTCTGATAAAACAGTAGATATTGCTAAGAAAAATAATTGCACCGTTGTACAACGACAATTTGATAATTTTTCTAATCAAAAAAACTTTGCCTTACAATATGCAACTGGTGAATGGGTACTGTTTATTGATGCTGACGAGCGTATTCCCTTTGCTTTAAAACAAGAAATTTTAGAGGTTATTAAAAACCCGAAACATGCTGGATACAAGCTAAACTTTCCGCATTTTTATATGAATCGTTTTCTGTATCATCATTACGATTCTGTACTACGATTAGTTAAACGTGCTAATTGTAAATTTGAAGGTTTAGTACACGAAAAATTGATTATTGATGGTAGTATTGGTCAACTTAAAAATCCTGTACTTCATTTTACTTACAAAGGTCTAGAACACTACATTAGTAAAAAAGATAGTTATGCTTGGTTTCAGGCAGAACAAATGCTTAAAAAAGGTAAGAAAGCAACTTATTTTCATTTAGCTTTCAAACCTTTTTATCGTTTTTTTAGTAGTTATATTTTAAGACGCGGTTTTATGGATGGTATTCCTGGACTTGCTGTTGCTAGCATTAACGCTTACGGTGTATTTTCTAGATATGCCAAATTAATGTTACTAAAAAAAGGGATTAAATAGTTTAAAACAACTTACCTACTTTAAGTTTCCATATAAACTTTAGTAACGTATCTTCTCCTTTTATATCTAATCGTTGTACTTGATATTTATTTTTAAAAGGAAACTTATTAATTCTATTACCTATGCGTAAACCATAATCTAAATGGTTTGCTTTTAACAAGGTTTCAAATTGTTTATTTATTGGATTTTTTCTAGGGAATTTTCCGTAAGGATAAGCAATAGTGTTGGACAACTCAAATTCATTGCTTTTAATAAATTCTTGACATGATTTTAAATCTAACGCTATCGTATCTATAGAAGATAATTGGTAATTAATATGACCGTAACTATGCCAACCAAGCTCGATAATAGATGGATCTAGTTGCTTTAATTGTGCTACAGACATTATTGGTTTTTTACCTTCATCCCAATTATTTTTATTACCAACAAATTTAAAAGGCACATAAAAACAAGCTTTAAGATTATGTTTTTTAAACAATGGATATGCTAATTCTAATTGATTAACATACACATCGTCAAACGTAATAATTACAGATTTTTTTGGTAAATCTTTTGCAGTTTTAAAACGATCTAAATCTTTAAAATGAAGCGTTTTATAACCATTATTTTTTAGATACAGCAACTGTTTTTCCAACTTATCCACATGTATAGTCAAACCTTTAGCTTCATCTATTTTAGAAGTAACAGAATGATACATTAATACCGGTAATTTTGCCATACCAAAAATGATTTTTAACTACTCACAAATATATAAAGCCTATTGGTTATATTTGCCTAAAATCTTATTTTCTATAACATGATAAGCGCTTTAGCTATAACTTATAACGAAGAAAAAAATGTAGAACGCTACATTAAAAGCTTATCTTTTGCAGACGAAATTATCATAGTAGATTCTTTTAGTACAGATAACACCGTAAATCTTGCTAAACAACTTGGTGCAAAAGTAGTACAACGTAAATTTGATGATTTTTCTACACAAAAAAACTACGCAATAAGTTTGGCTAATAACGATTGGGTTACTTTTTTTGATTTAGATGAAATTGTGACTCCTGAATTGGCTGAAGAAATTACTAACACCATAAAAACAAACCCTAAAAATGAAGCTTTTAAAGTAAAAAGAAACTTTTATTTTATGGGAAAACGTTTGAAATATAGTGGTTTTCAAACCGATTATGTTGTTAGACTATTTAATAAAAGCAACTGCAAATACAATGGTAAATTAGTACACGAAGCTATAGAAACAGCTTCAACTATTAAAAAATTAAAACATAAAGTAGATCATTACACGTATAAATCTTTTGACGATTATAATTTAAAACTTACTAAGTACAGTAAATTAAAAGCAGAAGAATTATATAATAAGAATACACGTCCAAATCTATATCATTTTTTATTTAGACCTTGGTACAGATTTATGAACCAATACTTTTTAAGACTTGGTTTTTTAGATGGAAAAGAAGGTTTTATAGTATCTTATCTTAGTGGTTTTATGGTGTTTAAGCGTTATATTCAGCTTTGGACTATGTACAGAAATATTGAATAGATGAAAGACGTTTTTTTAGAATCTCATAACATAAAAAATCAATTTAACGGTTTTGGGCAATTTAATTATCATCTAATTAATGGGCTTTATAATGCGCAAATTGAAGATTTTAAAATAACACTTAATGCTAAAAACACAACGCCTTTAAAAGATAAATACGGTAATTATTTTAACTATAAAACTTATAAATCTTTAAGCCGAAAACCTTTATTCAGAATAAAAAAGAAGTACGATGTTTGGCATAGTTTAAATCAAAATATAAAAGTAGAACCATTTTTTAATATTCCGTACGTATTAACAATTCATGACGTAAATTTTGTAGATGAAGTTTCTAACGATATGGATCATAAAGTTAATCTTAGGTTTAAAGAAAAATTAAAAAGAAGCAATGCCATTACTTACATATCTGAATTTGCTAAACAATCTACTCACAAATATTTTGATGTTCCAAACATTCCTGAATATGTAATTTACAACGGTAATCCTATAAGCAAACTCCAAACCGATTTTAAAGCGGTTACACCAGTAACCCAACGACCATTTTTATTTTTTATTGGCGGATTAACAGCACGTAAAAATCCACATACTTTAGTGCAAATGTTAGAGCATTTACCAGATTTTGATTTGGTACTTGCAGGATCAAAAAAAGACGATTATACAACCAATGTTTTAGAAACTGCAATTGCAAAAACTAATACAAAAAGCCAAATCCATATTTTAGGTAAAATTAGTTCAACCGAGAAACATTATTACTATAAACATTGTGAAGCGTTGGTGTTTCCTTCATTATTAGAAGGTTTTGGGTTACCACCAATAGAAGCGATGTCTTATGGTAAACCTGTATTTTTATCCAACCTTACATCGTTACCTGAAATAGGCGGTAAAGATGCATTTTACTGGGATAATTTTGATTCAAAATACATGGCTAACGTCTTGATAGAAGGATTACATAAGTATGAAACCAACAAAGACTTTTATATAAATGCATATCAAAACCGTGCTAAAAGTTTTAATTGGGATACTGCAGCATTACACTATGCAGACGTCTACAGAAGCTTATTTTAAAACAATTTGTTGTTTCTGCTTTAAAGAATATTTTAAAGGCGCACCTTGAAAAACTATCCAAAATAATTTTGCTCTATTCTTACTGGTCAACGCTTTTAAAGCTAACTTTAGTAAAATAATACATTGTAAGCATTTATATTTTAAATAAGAATAATTTTTACGGTATATGTAAAGCCTAGAAATCATTAACTCTTGCTTAATTAAAGGATTTGCTTTTACGGTTGCACTTTCTAAATGTTTAAAAGTAGATGTTGGTACTAAAACACTTTTGTAGCCCAATTGCTTTAACCTAAAACACAAATCCATTTCTTCAAAATATAAAAACAAATTAGTGTCAAAACCTCCAATTTTTGCAAAAATTTCAGCTTTAAAAAACATAAAACAACCTTGTAAAGCTGGTACTTCAAAAGGTGTTTTGTATGGTAAATCTTTTCGTTTTGGATGATTTTTTATAAATTTTTCTATAAAACTTCTACCAAATAATTCTTTTCTAAACCCTTGAAAATAATCAAACCCAATTACAGGTTTATTATCAATATTTAATTGTTGTGGTGAACAGACTGCAACATCATCGTTTGCTTTTAAATAGTCTATTAAAGGAGAAAAACAATCTTCTGTAATTATTACATCGTTATTTATAAAAGCCAAATATTTACCTTTTGCAAACTGAACACCTAACATATTACCTGCGCCAAAACCTAAATTTATAGCGCTTTTATGAAATATTACAGGATAATCTACTGCATTAAAAGTAGTTTCTAATTGTAAACTTAAAGGTTCTGTAGAGGCATTATCAATTACAATAACTTCAAAAGTATACTGTTTAGTAAACTTAGCTACTAATGAGTTTACAAAATCTAAAGTCAATTTTGCATTATTATAATTTACTGTAATTATAGATACATCTACCGTAGTCATTAAAAAATATTAAGCGTTATACATGGTTTTAAAATAAGCTTCAAAATGCTCTTGAAAATAAAAGTCTGCTCCATTAGTTGTTGTTGGAAACATTACAGGATAATCTGGATATGCTTCTAATAGTCTTGGTACTTTTAATCCTTCGGCAATCGCATAAGCAAAAGTTTGATTACTTAAATAAAACTTACATGATTTTATTATTTGTGCTAGTTCTAGAAAGTCTTTAACATCATAAAATTCTAGATTTGGTACGCTTTGCTTTAAATCTTCATATTCATCTTTTGTGCCCAAAAACAATAAGTTATCGTAGTGTTTTAAAAATGAATAATCTATAAATACATTACGTGCTCTAAAGGTACGTACAATTACAATTTTATCTTTAATAGTCTTATGTGGTTTTACATCTAAATAAGGCAATGTCATATCGGCTTGTTTTCCTACAAGATGATAATACCATCTAAATGAATGAAATTGATTTGAAATAGGTAAAGCTCTAAAAAAATCTAAATCAACATCTATAGTTTGGTTGGTGTAAACTATTACGCTATTTAAATACGATTGTTCTTTTAATAATGGCAAAAGCATATTAAAAGACCTTTCGGAAATCATAATATTTCCTGATGGATGTTTAAAATATTGTCCGTTATATGGCTGATTAACTTTAACTATTAAATTGCAAGTTTTTGTTTTTGACAACTCTTTTATAATGGGTAAAGCATATATCAAATCTCCTAAATGTCCAGAATGTGATAAGTTAATTTCGGTTTTAGAATCGATATTATCTTTAAACTGTTTTAAAGTTTTTAAAACTTCAGGATTTAAAGTAGTACGTTTTTTCTGCTCGCGTTTTGCATGTTTAACTTCTAAATATTTGCTTTTATTGTTGGTAATTTTATACCAGAATTTTAATATTTCAGAGTTCATAAAACAGTCGATTAATTTAAAATTTGGTCTAACGTACTATACACAGCTTTTTCACTTAAAAACTCTTCGTAAAATAGATTTGCCTTTTGCTTGTTGGTTTCATAAAAACTAGAATCATTAAGTAATTGCGTTGTGTAAGACGCAAATTTAGTTGCATTATCTGTTACTAAACAACCATTATCTACTTTATTAATTAATCCATCTACGCCTCTTGTATTACATACAACTGGCAAATTAAAGGATAACGCTTCTACGACTTTAATTTTTAATCCTGTACCGCTTAGCATTGGACAAATTACAACTTTTGAAGCATTGTAAGTTGCAGATAAATCTTCAACATAATTAATTTTAATTACGTTTGGATAATCCTTAATATGCTTATTTATTTTTCCAACTACGGTTATAGATATTTTAGTCTCTAATAAAGGATAAACTTTATTAAAAAACCATTGTGCTGCTGCTATATTATGTTCGTTTTCACTAGCTACGTATAAAACATCTATAGTTTTTGTTGTGTTTTGTATTTTACTAGTTGTTAAATGTGGCACTAAATGCACTGGTGTTTTTATAAATTGCTCAAAAAGGTATTTTTCTTCTACTGAAATTGCCCAAACTTGATCAACACTGTTTAAAAGTTTCATTTCGCCTTCAAAAAATTTACCTAACTTAAAATCTTTTCGGCTTTTAAATTGCGAGGTTAAAAAATCGTGTGTATCTACTATTGTCGTTGCTCCTTTTAAGTATGGATTATCTAAAAACAAAGGTATCCAACAAGAATAACTAACAATTATTTTATCGTATGTGTTATTTTGCAACACCTTATTAAAAGCTTGTTGTTGATTTAATTGTCTACGATCAAAAGGTTTAGGTATTTTACTAAACAATTTGGGTATAGAGACTTTTAAAAAATAACTTAAACCTCCTTTTTTATGCTTTGGTAAAAAATGTACTTGATTAACTAATTTTTCAGATTTAAGTGCCTCTACATCTTGCTCGGTAAAGTGTTGATCGGTTTCTGCTACTAAATCTAAAGTTATATTTTTTGCCTTAAAATATTGTAAAAGCGTGTAAGCTCTTACGTGGTTACCTTGTGAACGTACCAACGGATTACCTGGAAAAAAATATAATACTTTCATTAAACTACTTACAGAAATAGCTCCAAAAATAGCATTTTATAATTTATTAGCCATTATATTTTATTTTTGAAGATTTGCAACTTAATTTTACAATCTATTTTAATTTTCATGCAAGAAACGCCTTTAATTTCAGTAATAATTCCGTGTTATAACGGAGAAGAATATATTGAAACAACTCTTCAACATGTAATAAATCAAACGTTTACAAATTGGGAATGTATTGTTGTTGATGATGGTAGTTCGGATAATTCTAAAGAAATTATTACTGCTTTTGAAAATCTAGACAATAGAATTATTTATTATTATCAAGATAACCAAGGACTTTCTGGTTCTAGAAATTCTGGAACAAAAATTAGCAAAGGAAAATACATCTATTATTTGGATGCAGACGATTTGATTGATAAAAACACGCTTCAAAATTTTGTAAGTTTAATACCTCATAACACAGATATTATCTTTGGCAAGACTGCATTAACAGATGGACATAACAAAAACATTATAGGTTATTTAGAACATTTTTTACCTGTAAACCAAAAGTTATCAAATACCAATTACAAGTTAATACCAATGGTATTAAATGATAAAGTAAGTTGTGTTGCACATAATAGATTATACAAAAAAGCCTTTATTACTAAGCATAACCTTGCTTTTAAAGACCGATTATTACATGAAGACGAATTATGGTTTTTTGAAACCTTAATTAACTGCCAATCTATTATATTAAGTGATCAAACAACATATTATTACAATACTGGAAATCAAAACTCTATTACCAATAATTTTAGCATTAAAAACACCAAAGCATATTTAGATATTTTAAATACTATCTATCAAAAATATTATCTAAACGCAGAATCAACTGAAGCAAAAAACGTTACAAATCTATATCTTAATTATTTTAAAATGACCATAATAACACATTGTTATTTTAACACACCAAACCAAGATAAAGAAGACGTCAACAACTTAATTACAAATGCTTTTAAAGCTGCAAAACTACCAGAAGCTAGTTACAATAATCTAAGTAACAGCTTAAAACAATTGCACCAAAATTTTAAAACAGTATTGCCTTTAGGCTTAGATAAAACGCTTAACTATTTGCGTTGGTATAGATCTAAAAGTCTAAAAAAGATAATAAAACGCCAACTAATATTAATACAAGCTAAGATGGCTTAAAGATATTTTCTTTTAAGTTGTTCTATTAAAGATTGCGAATCAAAATCTGCATTTTTATCAAAATTAGGCTCGCGTCTAGTCATTTCATTCCAAAGATGAATTGCGTAAGTATCTTTAAATAAATCCGCACTATTTTTAAAAGTGTTATCGTAAACTGTATGCCAGTTAGAAAAATGTATTGGAAAAAAATAGGTAAATGGTTTGGCTTTGTCTTTTATTTTGAAATAATCTAAAGCTTTAGTAAAACCTTCTGGTCCGCCAGATTCGCCCCATTCTATATGCTCTCTACCTTTACCCCAAAATTTACGTTTACGCTTTACCTTTTTTTGGTGTTTACTATCGTAAGGCAAAATAGTATTTGGGAATTCGCAATTATGACTTAAAAATTTGCACATCTCATGTCCTGGTTTAAATCCTAAAACAGCAGGACAAACAAGATCTATAGATTCTGAGCCAAACACTTCATCTTCATCAAAATTAAAAGGTTTAATACATATCACATCTGTATCTACCCAAAAACCTCCTTTTTTATATAACAATTCCCATCTAAACCAATCGGCAAAACCAGCATAACTTCCACCGTTGTAGGTGAAAATTTCAGATGAATTAATAATTTCATTTGCATCTTTTACTGTTGTTCCTTCAGGAATATTTTGCACTTCTCCATAAGTATACAAGTGAAACTCATGATTGTTTTTTAAAAAAGAATTAATGCAAAGCTGTTCTATTTTTGATAAAGAACCGCCAATCCATAAAGATTGAATAATAGGTAAAGCCATATAAAATTTTAAAGTTCAAAATTACAATTTTTAAACTTTAAGATTAAAATTTAAAGAATTGTTTTTTAAGATTATTGGCGTTTAAGCTTTATTACCATAATTTTACACCAAAATAAATAGGTTAATGAAATACGCACTATTAAAATATAGAGATCAAGAAACAAACATTGGCGATTACATACAAAGTCTAGCTGCAAAGCGTTTTTTACCACAAGTAGATGCGTTGATTAGTCGTGAAGCATTGGATGAAACCACTGAAAATGCTAAAATCATTTTAAATGGTTGGTTTATGCATCACCCAGAACATTGGCCACCAAGCGAGACTTTACTTCCTAAATTTGTTTCGTTTCACATCAACGATTTTGCTAAAAAACCTTTAACAAGTCCAGAAGCTATAGCCTATTATAAGAAGCATCAACCTATTGGTTGTCGTGATAAATTTACACTTCAAAAATTAGAAGAAAATGGTGTAGAAGCCTACTTTTCTGGTTGTTTAACACTTACTTTAGAGAAAGAAAAATATCAAAATACAACAACACCAAACGCTATTGTTTTATGCGATATTTTATCACATAAAAACGACGTGTCCGATACAAACAAAAAAAGTCTTTGGAAAACCATTAGAAATCCACACAAGCCTATTATAAATGCTACTAAATCTTTTTTAAAAGAATACAAAGAAAAAAAAGAGGCTAAAAAAATTATAGAAAAATTAATTCCTAAATCAATATTAGAGCAAAGTATAACCGTTTCTAATCAAGATTTTAATGCAACAACGCATGAAGAAAAATTTAAAAAAGCAGAGCAGCTATTAAGTCTTTATGCATCTGCAAAACTTGTAGTTACTTCTAGAATTCATGTTGCATTACCATGTTTAGCTTTTGGTACACCTGTTATTTTTGTTAGACCAGATAGAGATACCAGTAGATTTGAAGGTATTACAGACTTTTTTAACACCTTTACTATAGACCAAATCTTAAATACTGAAAAAACAGAATTACAACAACAATTTACAAATTCAAGTAAAATAGTAAGAACAGAACATTTAAAATACAGAAAACAACTTATAAAAGACGTTAGTCAATTTATTAATTCTTAAAATGGAGCAGCAAATAGCTACTACAATACAGCACCTTAAACAAGGTAACACCATACTTTACCCAACAGATACGGTTTGGGGAATTGGTTGTGATGCCACAAATTTTGAAGCAGTAAAAAAAATCTATCAATTAAAACAGCGTGAAGCCTCTAAAGCATTAATTTGTTTGGTTAGTGATTTAAAAATGTTAGAAAAATATATTCAAGAGGTACCAGAAGTTGCTTACCAAATAATAGAATTTAGTAACAAACCAACAACTATTATTTATGATAACCCAACTGGTTTAGCTACTAATCTAATTGCAGAAGACAACACGTTGGCTATTAGAATTCCTAAAGACGAATTCTGCCAAAAACTAATCCAGCAATTTAGAAAACCAATTGTCTCTACCTCAGCAAATATAGCTGGAGAACCAACACCAAATTCCTTTAAAGAAATAAGCACGCCTATTTTAAAAGGTGTGGATTATGTTGTAAATTTGCAAAACGAAAAAAACAATACCAAACCATCTACAATTATCAAATTATCTAGTAATGGTGAAGTAAAGATTATTCGTGAGTAAATTTACCTGATGAATTACAAACAAGCACTACAAAACCCAATATTTAAAATAATCTCTCAAGCCTCTAAAAACCTTAACTTAGATAGTTATGTAATAGGTGGTTTTGTAAGAGATTTTATTTTAAAACGTGGTAATGCAAAAGATATAGATGTGGTTGCGATTGGTAGTGGTATAGCACTTGCAAAAGAAGTGTCTAAATTATTACCAAACAAACCAAAAGTTCAAGTATTTAAAACCTACGGAACAGCAATGCTACGGTATGAAGATATCGAAATAGAATTTGTTGGTGCACGTAAAGAATCCTACAACGAAGATAGTCGTAATCCTGTTGTAGAAAATGGTACGTTAGAAGACGATCAAAACCGTCGTGATTTTACTATAAACGCATTAGCTTTAAATCTTTCTGAAGCTAATTTTGGAGACCTATTAGATCCATTTAACGGTATTGAAGATTTAGAACAAAAAATAATACGTACGCCATTAGATCCAGACATCACGTATAGTGACGATCCATTGCGCATGATGCGCGCAATACGATTTGCTACACAATTAGATTTTAAAATCGAAAATCAATCGTTAAGAGCCATTTCTAAAAATAGTGAACGCATTAAAATTATCACTAAAGAGCGTATTGTAGTAGAACTAAATAAAATTTTAGAAAGTCCAACACCTTCAATAGGGTTTTTACTTCTTGAAAAAACTGGACTTTTACAAATAATTTTACCAGAGTTAACCGCTTTAAAAGGTATTGACGAAAAAGAAGGCCAACGTCACAAAGATAATTTTTATCACACTTTAGAAGTTGTTGATAATATCGCAAAACATACAGAAAATGTTTGGTTGCGTTGGGCTGCATTATTGCACGATATTGGTAAAGCACCAACAAAAAAATTTAACAAAAAAGTAGGTTGGACGTTTCATGGTCATGAATTTGAAGGTTCTAAAATGGTATATCACTTATTTAAACGCTTAAAAATGCCTTTAAATGATAAGATGAAATACGTCCAAAAACTAGTCTTTATGAGCTCTAGACCAATTGTTTTAGCTCAGGACATCGTAACAGATTCGGCAGTTAGACGTTTATTATTTGATGCTGGAGATTATGTGGATGATTTAATGACGCTTTGTGAAGCAGACATCACGACAAAAAATCCTAAAAAATTTAAAAAATATCATAACAACTTTAAAATTGTAAGAGAAAAATTAGTTGAAGTTGAAGAAAAAGACTCTGTAAGAAACTTTCAGCCACCAGTTTCTGGAGAAGAAATTATGGAGACTTTCAACTTAAAACCTTCAAGAGAAGTTGGATTAATAAAAGAAGCTATAAAAGAAGCAATTTTAGAAGGCGACATTCCTAATGAACATCAAGCTGCTTTTAATTTAATGCTTGAAAAAGGTAAAGCTTTAGGTTTAAAAACTGAATAGTTATGAAAAAGAAAGACAACAAAAAAGTAATTTATTGGCTACTAACAGGCTGTTTATTAATTTTTATAATGGTTATTGTTGGAGGTATCACACGTTTAACCCATTCTGGTTTATCAATTTCTAATTACAAATTAATTTCTGGTACAATTCCTCCAATGAATGACGCCGAATGGAATGCTGCTTTTGACCTTTACAAGCAATATCCAGAATATCAAAAACTTAATAACCATTTCACTTTAGAAGATTTTAAAGACATCTACTTTTGGGAATGGATTCATCGTGTTATTGGTCGTGTTATTGGATTAGTATTTTTCTTTCCTTTTGTATACTTTTTAATTACAAAACAACTCACCAAACAAACTATAAAAAAAGCAATAGGCTTGATGTGTCTTGGTGCTTTTCAAGGATTTTTGGGTTGGTACATGGTAAAAAGTGGTTTGGTAGATCGACCAGATGTTAGTCATTTTAGATTGGCTGCGCATTTAACCACTGCATTTATCACTTTTGCTTTAACCTTTTGGGTTGCATTAGATTTAATATTTCCTTTTAACAAGGTTACAGATTCTGCTTTTAAAAACTTGTTACGAGTAACTACATTTGTGCTATTAGTACAGATAATTTATGGTGCTTTTGTTGCTGGTTTAGATGCAGGTTGGATACATAACCATTGGCCAATGATGAGTGAAGGTAAATTTATTCATGAAACTGTGTATACCGAACAAAATTCGCTTTTATTAAACCTAACCGAAGGTAAAAGTGGTGTACAGTTTGTACATCGTACACTTGCTTATTTTGTAGTTGCATTAATACTAATCGTATTTTTTAAAGGACAAAAATTTGTAGAAACCAAATACCAAAAACTAGCTTTAAATAGTCTTGTAGGCTTAGTCTTTTTACAATTTGTTTTAGGTGTATTGACCCTATTATTACAAGTTCCGGTTTGGTTAGGTGTTGCACATCAAGTTGGTGCATTTTTCTTATTAACAGCAATGACATTTACTTTACATAGATTTAGCAAATAAGGATTAAAACCTTATCTTTGTAAACTTATTTTTTTAATTATGATTTACCGTTTTAGAGCTATTTTAGACAACGATACAGAAGAAGATATCTTTAGAGATTTTGAAATTCGTGAAAACGATACCATGGAAGATCTACACAATGTTATCACTCAATCTTTTGGGTTTGATGGTACAGAAATGGCGTCTTTTTATATTAGTGATGACGAATGGAATCAAGGTGAAGAAATTAGCCTTTTTGACATGAGCGATGGTTTAAATCAAGTTAAATTAATGAATGAAACTACCATTGCAGACATCGTACACGAAGCACAAACAAAACTTATCTATGTTTACGACTTTTTAAGTATGTGGACATTTTTTGTTGAATTAGCTGAAATTGTTGAAGAAGCGCAAGGCACAGATTACCCAAACCTAATGTATGTGCAAGGTCAAGTTCCTACAGAAGCTCCAGAAAAAGTTTTTGAAGCCGATAGTGATGACGACTTTAATGAATTTGACGACGACTATGATGTTGATGATTATGAAAGTTTAGATTTTGATGAAAACTGGAATTAATACATTTTTGTATTAACATCTTGATAATTTCGTTTTACAAAATCTAAAGCATTTTTTAAGATTTCGCCCATATTTTTGCTACGCTTAAACTCTATATCCATGGTATATTCATAGATTTTAGATTTAAGCAATTCGATATGTTTTTCAATAGAAATAGTATCGCTAGTCATACAATCTAACAACTCCCCTATTCTATCTTGATAACTAATCATACGTTTTGCTATGGTAGACCGTTCTTCTATTTTATATTGATCAATAGAATCTTTTGTAAGTTTTTCTGCAACTAATGCTACCATTTTATTATTCTCTTTAAAAAATTGCGGTCGGTAAACATTAAACTTACCTTCATAACATTGCTGATCAAAATCTATAGCTCTAATTTTAAACACTACGTGATCAAAATCGTGCGTTGGTACAATTACATAATTGTATGCGCGCATATCACCAAGTAATCTAATCATGCAACGCTCGTTAAACTTTACAAACTCTTTTGCGATTTGAGATTTTTCTGAAGGCAAACATTCTGATAATTTATTTTGAATAAACTCATCGCCTGGTATACCTGCAATATGCTCTTCTATTAAGGTATTTTTATAGACTAAAAAATTTAAATTGTATGGCGAAAGCATATGTTCTAATTCTAATCCATAGATTCTAGAAGCATCTGCTTTTTTTACATAAAAATAAGTGTAATTATCATTTAAAATATTTCTAACTTTTACTCTAAACGGTTTACTATTACCAAACGTGCAGTAATCTACAGCATCTACATTTAAAAACGGAATGGTTTTTTCGTTTCCGTCAGAGTGTAATTGCGTATAGACTTTTTTTAGGTTAAGATCAATTTCTGCACGATCAAATTCGTTATAATACACGCGTATCCAAAGTGTATCATTATCGTCTTTATCATAAACCGTAACAGAACCTTGAAAACGCAATAAATCTTCATATAAAATCGAAATTTTTAAATTTCTATTATATTCATTTAAATACTCATGTAATTTTTCGTTTACAGGATATGATGGCTTCTTTTTAGAAATTTTTAAATCTTGCATAGACCCTAATTTACTCAAATTTAGTGACAAATTTTATAAATTGTAACAAAACCAAGCTACAATCGTCTTACTTATATCAATCAAAAACCAAAAATATTTTGAGCACAATTTTAACCATCTCAAACCTTACAAAAAAGTACGGATATTTAACCGCAGTTAACAATCTATCTTTCACTATTGAAAAAGGTAATGTTTACGGAATTTTAGGACCTAACGGAAGTGGTAAATCTACTACTTTAGGTATTACACTTAATGTTGTAAATAAAACTTCAGGAAATTTTCAATGGTTTAACGGAGATTTATCTACACACGAAGCATTAAAAAAAGTTGGAGCTATTATAGAGCGACCAAATTTTTATCCTTATATGTCTGCTTATAAAAACCTTAAACTAGTTTGTAAAATTAAAGACATTGCTGAAGAAAAAATAGACGAAAAACTAGAACTTGTTGGTCTTATTGAAAGAAAACATAGTAAGTTTAAAACATTTTCTTTAGGGATGAAACAACGTCTTGCTATAGCAAGCGCATTGCTTAATGATCCTGAAATTTTAATCTTAGACGAGCCTACAAATGGGCTTGATCCACAAGGAATACATCAAATTAGATCATTAATAAAAGAGATTGCAAGTAAAGGTACAACTATACTTTTAGCATCTCATTTATTAGACGAAGTTGAAAAAGTTTGTACTCATGTTGTCGTTTTAAGAAAAGGCGAAAAACTATATGAAGGTCCTGTAGACCAAATGATTACTAGTAATGGTTTTTTTGAATTAAAAGCTGAAAACACTAACAATTTAATTAACTTTTTAAATACTAATCCTAACATTAAGGATGTAAAAGTTAATGGCGATCTAATAACTGCGTTTTTAGATCAACCTATGTTATCTAGTACTTTAAACAAACTGTGTTTTGATAATGGCATCAACCTATCTCATTTAGTTTTACGTAAAGAAAGTTTAGAAGAGCAATTTTTACAACTTACAGACCAATTATCTTAAACAAACCCAACCAAAAAACCGACAATAATGTTACGACTTTTAAATATAGAATTAATCAAACTTTGGAATAACCGATCAAGTAAGGTGCTTATTTTAGCATACTTTATATTATTAACATCAATAGCATTAATAGCTTCAATCAAATTTGATATTGGACCTGTTAAGTTTCATTTAGCAGAACAAGGAATTTTTGACTTTCCCTACATTTGGCATTTTAACACTTATGTTGCTGCCTCTTTAAAATTTTTCTTAGCAATTGTTATTGTGTCTATGATGGCTAACGAGTATAGTAACAAGACCATTAAGCAAAACTTAATAGATGGTTTAAGTAAAAAAGAATTTATCGCCTCTAAGTTTGTAACCGTAAGTGTTTTTGCTTTAGTATCAACCGTTTTCGTATTTATAATTACACTAATATTAGGTTTTGCTTTTTCTGATATTACAGAGCTTTACCACGTGTTTTCGGACACAGAATATCTTTTAGCATTCTTTGTTAAATTAGTAGGCTTCTTTTCTTTCTGCTTGTTTTTAGGTATTTTAATAAGACGATCTGCATTTGCATTAGGCTTTTTATTTGTTTGGTTTATTATAGAAAAAATAGCATACGGATTATTACGTTGGGAAATAGAGTTAACCGAAAACTCTTGGAGAACAATTACACAGTTTTTTCCTTTAGAAAGCATGTCTAATTTAATAGTAGAACCAGGCTCAAGACTTGGCGCAGCTAAAGAACTTGCCAAACAAGTTGGCGAAGATTTTAATTTTGATTACTCTGTACATTGGTATCAAATTGTTATTGTTTTAGCATGGACATCTTTATTTATTTACGGTTCATACAAGCTACTGCAAAAAAGAGATTTATAGGTATTTAACATTTTATATCTTTTCGTTTTTCATTTTTGTAATATCTTTACAAATCTGGCTATACTAGATTATGAAAAAGATATTACTACTAACATTTTTGCTGTTAGTGTCATTTGTTCATTCTCAAAATGAAGCTTCCAACTGGTACTTTGGTAACAATGCAGGAATAAATTTTGATCTTTCAACAAATACCGTAACAGCACTTACCAACGGTCAATTAGCAACAGATGAAGGTTGTACAAGTATTTCTGATGGAAATGGTGATTTATTATTTTACACAGACGGAATAACTGTATACAATAAAAACCATCAGGTAATGGCTAATGGAAATGGTTTAAAAGGAAATCCTTCTAGTACACAATCTGCTATTATAATACCAAAACCTCAAGATTCTGATATCTATTATATTTTTACTGTAGATACAGAGTTTCAAGGAAATCCTGACGAAGGTTTTCATTATTCCGAAGTAGACATGACAGCTAATGGTGGATTAGGCACTGTTACTGCAAATAAAAACATTAATCTTTTAAACAATACTTCAGAAAAACTAAGCGCTGTCTTAAAAGACTGTCAAACAGAAAATATTTGGGTAATAACATTTGCAGATATTAATGGTGACGAATTAAACAACTCTATATTTGCTTACGAAGTAACTGCTACAGGAGTAAACACTACTCCTGTAATTTCAGACCTAAATATACTTGTTCCAGAAAGAAGAGGTTATCTTAAAATTTCACCTGACGGAACAAAAATAGCATGTGCTAATATTGCTTCCGGCTTATATCTTTTTGATTTTGACACCAATAGTGGTCAAGCTACTAATGCTCAACAAATAAACATTAATTTAAATCCATCTGGAAAAACGCAAAGACCTTACGGTGTAGAGTTTTCTCCGAATAGTCAAATCTTATATGTTTCAACCTATTTTGAAACTCCTCAAGATGACTTTAATAATGCAAATGCACAATATGGAGCCTTGCTTCAATATGACTTAAACGCCAACAACATTAGTGCTTCTGAAGAAATATTGGACCAAAGAATTATGTATAGAAGTGCATTACAACTTGGACCTGATGGTAAAATTTATAGATCATTAAGTGCTACTTATAATCAAGGCACGCCTTTTTTAAGTACAATAAATTCTCCTAACAGCTTAGGGCAAGCAGCAGATTATCAACACCAATCTGTGGATTTAAATGGACTAGTATCTAGGCAAGGCTTACCACCATTTATCGCATCCTTTTTTGTTGAAAAAATTGATATTATCCCAACCGACAATACTAATACTGTAGATTTACCATTATGCACTGGAGACGACTACACACTTATTGCAGAAGATATTCCTGGTGCAACATATACTTGGACTCAAGATGGTAATGCGATAGCAACACCAGCAATTCCTAATGAATTATTAGTGACACAAAACGGAAATTACGAAGTTATAATAGACTTAAATAACGGTGATTGTGATACAAAAGAAGGACAAGCAATTGTAACCTATTATGATATTCCTACCGCTACAACACCAAATAACATTGTAATTTGTGATGATAATAATGATAATATATGGGACTTTAATCTGACTGATCTAAACACAGAAATATTAAACGGTCAAGATGCTGCAATTTACGAAGTTAAATACTTTAAAAACCAAGCAGATGCAGATAGCAATCAAAACGAAATTACCGGTAATTACCAAAATACGTTACCACAAGAAACAATTATTGCTCGCGTAGAAAACATTAATAACCCTAACTGTTATGCGACAACTAGTTTTGATATTTCTGTTTTTCAAACACCGGTAATAGATAACTTAAATGACTTTGAAGTTTGTGATGATTTATCTGACGGAGACGATACAAACGGTCAAACAACTGTAGACTTATCAAGTTATAATAGTCAAGTTTACAACGGACAAAACACTACTTTATTCAATATTAGTTATCACGCTAATTTAAATGATGCAGAAAATAGTTTAAGTCCATTAAACCTAAACTACTATAACAACACACCTTTTCAAGAAGAAGTATATGTAAGACTAGAAAACAGTAATAACACAGACTGCTATGCAGTTAATAGCTTTAATTTAATTATCAATCCAGTACCAGCATCTTTTGACCATACGTTATTACAATGTGACGAAGATGGTATACCTGATGGGTACACTATTTTTAATTTAGAAGAAGCTATAACTAATATAACTAACAACAATGTTAATCTAACTGTTGTTTTTTATGATACTTTAAACGATGCTAATAATGAAGTTACACCAATTACTAACCCAACATCTTATAACAACTTAAGTAACCCACAAATAGTTTATGCGGTTTCAAAAGACAGTAATACTGATTGTGTAAATATAACTGAACTAACACTAGAAGTTAGTACCACTCAAATTAATAATTATGAATTTGAAGTATGTGACGAGTTAGGCTCTGAAGATGGCATTAACACTTTCGATTTAAATGAAATAAGCACTAACATGACATCGGCATTACCAGGAAATATTACAATTAATTTTTACGAAAATTACAATGATGCGTTAACAGAAAGTAATGCCTTACCTACAACTTTTACTAACAGTTCTGCTTACTTTCAAACTATATACGCTCGTGCAGAAAATAATAACAATTGTTATGGTATTAGCGAAGTCGATTTAATTATTAATGAAAGACCTGATTTGGATGAAGACGAAACAGTTTTTTACTGTCTTAATTTTTTCCCAGAAACTATTACATTAAGTGCTACTTCACCTATTAATAATAACTATTATTTTAATTGGTCAACAGGACAAAACACAAATAGTATAGAAGTAAACCAACCAGGCATTTATACCGTAACTGTTACAACGGTTGAAGGATGTGAAAAAGTAAAAACTTTTACTGTAGAAGCATCTAACATTGCTACAATTGAAAATATCGATATTTTAGACGGAAATACGACTAATAATCAAGTTAGTATTATAACCTCTGGAGAAGGTACTTATGAATACGAATTAATCAATAGTGAAGGAGAAAGTACAGGCTTCCAAAGTGACTCTGTTTTAACTCAAGTAACACCAGGAATATATACTGTTAATATTATTGACGTAAAAAATGATTGCGGATTAATTTCAGACACATTATCTGTTATTGGTTTTCCTCAATTTTTTACTCCTAATAACGATGCAATTAACGATTATTGGCAAGTTTATGGTGTGTCAAGTCAATTTCAACCAAATTCTAAAATATATATTTTTGATAGGTACGGTAAATTATTAACCCAAATAGATCCTAAAAGTAAAGGTTGGGACGGTACTTATAACGGACAACCAATGCCAAGTAATGATTACTGGTTTTCTGTAACACTACAAGATGGGCGTGTTTTTAAAAGTCATTTTACTTTAAAAAGGTAGTTTTTTGTAATTTTAGAAAGTAATGTCCTAAATATGAAAAACTTTACTTTCTTATACTTAGTAATTTTACTTTGCTTTTTTAATACTTTAAAAGCTCAGGATATTACATTATTTCAGCAATTTAATGGTAGGTATGATTACACCGCTATTGGTAATACTTTAAATCCTGCAGAGAATAACCTTGACAGTAGTTTTTGTACGTTGCCTACTTCTGCTTCAGCTAATTTAAACTTACCTAATAATGTTAATATAATTGCGGCTTACCTGTTCTGGTCTGGCTCTGGTAATGGAGATACTCAAGTTTCCTTAAACAATATAACTATTAATGCTCAAGACACTTATAACGTAAATTATGATGCTGGTAGTAATGGACAACTCACTTACTTTGCCTGCTATGCAGATGTGACAAATCAAATAATTAACGAAGGTAGCACAACATATAACCTTTCTAATTTAGATGTCAATTCGGTCCTAATAAATACACCTGGCTTTTGTAATAATCGTACTAATTATGCAGGTTGGAGTTTATACGTTATCTACGAGAATAGTAACTTACCTCTTAATCAAATTAATCTTTTTCAAGGTTTAGAAATTATAAATTCTGAAGTTCAAGAAAAAACAATTATCCTAGACAACATTGATGTTTTAGATAATGACAATGCTAAAATTGGTTTTTTAGCTTGGGAAGGAGACAATGCTTTAAACTACGGAGAAAGTCTTTCTATTAACGGAAACATTCTATCCAATCCACCTTTAAACCTACCAGATAACGCTTTTAATGGCACAAATACTTTTACAAATTCGACAAACTTTTACAATGCAGATTTAGATGTTTATAATATTGAAAACAACATATCTATAGGCGACACACAGGTTACCATAAAAATGACTACTGGCGGTGTGGACCAATTTGGCATTTTTAGAGCAGATTTAATTATTCTCAACAACATAATTACTGTTTTAAACAGCCAATTACCAGACGCCACAATTACCATAAACAATTATGATGTGTTTTGCGTAAATCGGGAAATAGATATAAATTACACCGTTTATAACACTAACAGCACAGATATTTTACCTGTTAACACACCAATTTCATTCTATATTGACAATACACTAATTGGGCAAACTACAACACAAAATAACATACCAATCAATGCTTCAGAAAATAACCAAACAACCTTAACAATACCGCCTAATTATCCCGATAATTTTATTTTAGAAATCGTAGTAGATGATAATGGATCTGGTAACGGAATTGTTACTGAAACAAATGAAGATAATAATAACACGTTTCAAACTATTCAATTAATTCCATTACCAGAAACGATATTACTTAACCCTATATCTGCTTGTAACCAAGGAAAAAAGAAAGCTAATTTTGATTTAACACAAGTGTTTAGCCAAATAAATGAAACAGAATATAACAGCTTTAGTTTTTTTGAAAGTTTAGAAGATATAAATGAAAATTACCCAATCCTTTCACCAGCAAATTACGCTTCAAACTCTACGCCTCAAACAATATATATAACCGCAGAAACAGATGAGTGTTTTGATATTTTTCAATTTGAATTACATACTGAAAATTGCCCACCTTTTGTTCCGCAAGGATTTTCTCCTAATGGAGACTCAAAAAACGATTTCTTCAACATACAAGGATTATATGATATATTTGAAAATCACGAGCTTTTAATATACAATCGCTACGGAAAGCTAATTTTTAAAGGCAATAATAATCTAAAGTGGCATGGCCAAACCAATCAAGGCATATTAGCTTTTAGTGATGTTGTACCAACAGGAACATATTTTTACGTATTAAAACTTCATGATCCTAAATACGATGATTTGGTTGGTTGGGTATATCTTAATAAATAGTTAATAACATTTTAACGCTAAAATTTGCATTTTATCGATTAATTAAATACGTTTGTTCGCAACATAAACATACCCCAAGTTTATTTAATTGACTGATACATAGCATGAAAGCGCATAAAACCTACAAAAATAGTCTAATATTTTGGCTAACAGTAACTCATTTTTTTATTGGTTACTTATCTTTTGGACAACAAATAACTGTAAATGACAGTTTTACCTCACAACAACTTATCGAAAATAATTTAGTACAAGGTTGTGTAGAAGTTAGTAACATAAACTCTAATTATAATGGTCAAGTTGATGGTTTTCAAAGTTTTGGATATTTTGAAAGAGCTAACTCAAACTTTCCTTTTGAAAATGGTATTGTTTTATCTACAGGACAAGTAACTTCAGCAGGAAATACTACTAACACTAGTGCCTTAAACGAAGGTAGCGATAACTGGTCTACAGATCCTGATTTAGAAGCTGCACTTGGAATAAATAACACCCTAAATGCTACATCTATTGAGTTTGATTTTATTTCTACCTCTAGTACAATTTCTTTTAATTACATATTAGCATCAGAAGAATATTTTGCAGATTACCCATGCCAATACTCCGATGGGTTTGCTTTTTTAATTAGAGAAACAGGAAGTAGTAACCCATATCAAAATATTGCATTGGTACCAGGTACATCAACACCTGTAAACACTAATACTATTCATGATGAAATAGTTGGTTTTTGCCCAGAAGAAAATAGTAATTATTTTGAAGGTTATAATATTGGAGACACTAACTTTAATGGTCGCACTACTGTAATGACAGCTTCTGCAAATATTACTCCTAACGTACAATATAGCATAAAACTAATCGTAGCCGATCAAACAGACAGAAACTTTGATACTGCTGTATTTATAGAAGGAAACAGCTTTACAGACTCTGTAGATTTAGGTGAAGATATAACAACTTGTGATGCATCTATAACTTTGGATGCAAATACTAACAATCCACAAGCTAGTTACCAATGGTACTTAGACGGAAATATAATTAATAACCAAACGGATAGCACTTTAAATGTTACTACAGATGGTAATTATACTGTTGAAGTTACAGTACCTCTTAGCGCAGATTTTTGTTCTTTTCAAGATAGTATTAATGTTGTATTAAACACTGTTCAAAATGGACCAACAATTTCGGATATTGAAGTTTGTGATGATGCTTCAAATGATGGTACAGAAATATTTGATTTAACACCAAAAACTTCTGAAATCGAAGCTACACTTCCGCCTTCAACTTATGACATTACACTTCATACCTCTCAAAATGATGCTAATAATGACCAAAACCCAACAACATCTGTAACTAGTACTACAGCTGTTCAACCTATATTCTATAATGCTCAAGATACCACGTCTGGTTGTATTTACATAGGAACTTTCAATTTAATAATTAATCCTTTTCCTATAATAATTAATCCTTCAGCCTTATCTGTTTGTTCTGATGGAGGAGGCAATGTAGATATGACTGTTAAAGATGATGAAATAACGTCTTCAAACACAAGCTATGTAGTATCTTATCATTTTTCTAATGCAGATGCTTTAACAGGAGACAATCCAATACCTCAACCTTATACACCTTCTAACCCAACCGAAACTGTTTTTGTACGTGTTGTAGATATAACTACAGGCTGTTTTACAACTACGACGCTTGAAATTGAAGTTAATACAAATCCGCAAATTAACCCAGAAACTGTTCAATTAGATGCTTGCGAACAGGATGGAGATGGTTTTGACACATTTGATCTTACTCAAGAAATTGATCAAATACTACAAGGGTTAACAAACGTAACTGTGACTTATCACGAGTCTCAAGAAGATGCTAATAATGGAACAAACCCAATAGCTAATCCAACAAGCTATGATAATATAGACCAAGATGTACAAACTGTTTTTGTACGTGTGGAAGACAATACAACTGGTTGTGCTTCTGTTGTACCTATGGAGCTTCACGCATTTCTTTTAGAAACAGGCACAAATATTACCGATTTTTATGAATGTGATGATGCATCAAATGATCAAATTGTAGATTTTGATTTATACCATATTGGATTAGAGATTATTAATGATTTAGAAAATGTTACTATTGATTTTTATGAAACAGAAACAGATCAAATCAATAATACCAATGCTATTAATCAATCTGTACCTTATACTATTAATGCTAGTCCTACTCTATTATACATAACCTTAAATAGTAGTAGCTGTAGTCATTTTTCAAATATTCAACTATTAATAAACGAAGGTTTTGAAGTAGTTTTAACAGATACCCAAACTTACTGCGATACAGATGACGACGGATTTACAAGTATAGACTTAACTTCTTTTGATACATATTCTGGTAATGGTATACCAAATCCATCTGTAGATTACTATTTAACACAAGCAGATGCAGATAATAATACTAATAGCTTGCCTGCATTTTATACTAATACGACAAATCCTTTAACCTTATATGTACGTGTACAAAATACCATGACTGGTTGTTACGCAACGTCTTCTTTAGATATTGAGGTTTTACCAGCTCCAACCATTAATCAACCTTCAGATATTATAATTTGTGATGATGATCAAGATGGTTTTTTTATAGTAGATTTAGACGCTAAAATTCCAGAAATTGTTAATACCACTACAGATAGAGCTTTTAGTTTTCATACCTCACTAACTGATGCAGAAACTAATAGCAGTCCGATTACAGATACGCAAAATTATAATGCTAATACACAAACTGTATATTGCCGTGTAGAAAACACTAATACCGGTTGTTACGCTGTGCAATCTATTACTATAATAGTAAACACATTACCCATATTTACACCAATAGAAACTTATACCAATTGTGAAAATGATGGTAATCAAACCGCAGACTTTATCTTTCAAGAAAAAGATGCAGAAATTTTAAACGGTCAAACAGGAAAAGAAGTTTTATATTTTGAAACTGCTCAAAATGCTATAAACAACGTAGCTCCTATTGATAAAACTGTTGCATATCAAAATACATCTTCGCCTCAAACTATTTTTGTTAGAGTACACAATATTACAGATCAAAGCTGTTACGATACAACTTCTTTTGATATAGAAGTTGGCGCTTACCCAATTTACAACACGCCAACAGATATATTTGTTTGTGACGACAACTCTAATGATGGGTCAGAAACTTTTAATCTAGATGATATTACTTCAGAAATCACTCAAAATTCATCAGAAAACTTAACAGTTACTTATCATTTATCTCTAGCTGAAGCTGAAGCGCAAACTAATCCATTACCAAATTCTTTTACAAATACAGTAAATCCTCAACAGATTTTTGCTGTTGTAGATAACGGTACTTATTGTAAAGGTATTTCTAGCTTTGAGTTTAATGTTATACAAGTCCCGTTAACAAACACACCAAACAGCTTAGAGACTTGCGATGATAACACAGATGGTTTTACAACTTTTGATTTAACCGTTTCAGAAATTGAAGTTTTGCCAATTAGACAGAATAATACAGAGATTGAATATTACACAAACCTTACAGATTTAGAGCAAGGCACAAACCAGATTACTAACCCAGAAAACTTTACAAATACAATAAATCCACAGACAGTTTTTATAAAAGTTGTAAATACTATTTCTAATTGTTATGCAGAAATTCCGTTAGATTTAATTGTTGAAGTACCACCTGTTATTAATCCAAATGTAACTACTCAAATTTGTGAAGAAAGTACTTTCTCTTATAATTTAAACAATACATTACCAGATTTAGTAGACACAACACAGTCTATTGAAACTGAGTTTTATTTATCTTTAAACGATGCTCAACTTCAACAAAATACTTTAGACTCAAATTACACTTACAACGTTGGAAATCAGACTATTTTTGTAAGAGCTAATTTTATTGGAAGCAACTGTTTTAACATAGAGTCTTTTACATTACGAGTAAACCCATTGCCTACAGCAAATAATATTCAAAATTTAGAAACTTGTGATGATGATTATGACTTGTTTGCTAATTTTAATTTAGGAGTGCAAACTCCGATTGTATTAGGTAATCAAAACTCTTCAAACTTTACGGTAAACTATTATACATCTCAATTAGATGCAAATAATAATGAAAACGCCTTAACAGATTTAAATGTATTTAGTGAAGATGGAACAACGTATTTCATCCGTATAGAAAACAATATTACAGGCTGCTACAACACAACAAATTTTAATACAATTGTACATAGAAAACCAGAATTAGATATTGAAGACCAAGTACTTTGTTTAGATAATTTACCATTGTTAGTTTCTGCTGAAACAAATGAACCAACAGACAGTTATTTATGGTCTAACGGAAGTACAAATTCTTATATTGAAATTAATCAAACTGGAACATATTCTGTAACTGTTACAACACAATTTGGTTGTTCTACTTCTACAAGTTTTTCTGTTTCTCAATCTGAAGCTGCTACTATTGACTTTACAGAAACTATAGATTTTTCAGACCCAAACAATGTTACTGTAGAAGTTTCAGGGATTGGTGATTATTTATATCAATTTGATGATGAAGATCCACAAGAATCTAATTTCTTTAACAACGTACCAATTGGTCCTCATACAATAACTGTAATAGATTTAAACGGATGTAATTCGACTTCAAAAGACATAGTAATTATTGATGTACCTAAATTTGTAACACCAAATAATGATGGCTATTTTGATACTTGGCATATTACAGGTGTAGAGCAGTTAGAAGGCACAATAGTACATATCTTTGATCGTTACGGTAAACTTTTAAAAACATTAAATCATACCTCTCAAGGTTGGGACGGAACTTATAACGGAAATCTATTACCTGCAACAGATTATTGGTATGTTGCTAATGTTAAAAAAGGCGCTATAGAATTTGAAATTAAAGGGCATTTCGCTTTAAAGCTTTAACATTTTTATAGTCTTAATAATTAGATTTGTTACGTACATTTGCATGCCAGTTTAAAATGTATGAGACAAGCATTTATTTTATTTATTTTACTAAGTATAAATTTAGCTGTATCACAAAATGTAACTACAGATTGGACATCTTACACACCACAACAATTAATTGAGGATGTTTTAATAGGTAATGCGTGTATATCTAATGTTCAAGTCACTAATGTTGTTGGTGGTAATTTTAACACAAACGATTTAAGTTACGGGTATTTTAATGCAAACGGATCTTCATTTCCATTTCAAGAAGGTGTTGTTTTAAGTACAGGTAAACTCTCTAACGTAAACGGACCAAACACTTCATTAAGCGATGATAATGCTAGTAATTGGCAAGGAGACACAGATTTAGAACAAATTTTAAATGAAAGCAATACGATTAATGCTACCATTATAGAGTTTGAATTTACTGCACCTGCTAACCAAATAAGCTTTAGATATTTATTTGCATCAGAAGAATATCAAGAAGGTAATCCCAACACCTGTCAATATTCAGATTTATTTGGATTTTTAATTAGGCAAAGTGGCACACAACAGTACGAAAACATCGCTTTGGTACCAGAAACTAATACTCCGGTAAAGGTAACAACGGTACATCCAGGAATACCTGGTGCTTGTCAAGAAGAAAACCAAGCTTACTTTGGTAGTTGGAATAACAGTAATGCACCAATAAATTTTAATGGCCAAACAGCTGTACTTACTGCTATTGCAAACACAACTCCTAATGTTACTTATGAGGTAAAATTAGTTATAGCAGACGAGCAAAATTACCGTTATGATTCAGCAGTCTTTTTAGAAGCTAGTAGTTTTGAATTATACACAGACTTAGGTCCTAATTTACTTCAAAACACAAATAACGCATTATGCGAAAATGACACCACAACATTAGACGCATCTCAACCAAACGCAACAGCTTATGCTTGGTTTAAAGATAATGTTTTGCAACCTGAAATTACTTCTAATTATATAGTAGATTCTCCAGGAACTTACAGTGTAGAAGTTACTTTAAATAATGGATGCATTTCTTATGGTGAAGTTGTTATTGAAGAGTTTCAACAACCTATCGTTCAAAACACATCATTAACAAATTGCGATATTGATCAAGATGGATATACCACATTTAACCTAAACTATGCAGAGCAGACTATTATAAACAATGATAGCAATTTATTTGTAGTAGATTATTTTACTGATTTTAATGATGCGCAACAACAAATTAACCCAATACAAACGCCTGATAGTTTTAATAACACACAAATAAATCAAACTGTATTTGCATTGGTTAGCTCTACTCAGTCTAATTGTTCTAGCATAGCAGAAGTTAACTTAAGTATTTCAAATAATACATTACCAAGTTTTTCTTTAGACGCTTGCGATGAAGGTGAATTAGACGGTTTTACAACCTTTGATTTAACCCAAGTACAATCGCAAATTGCTAATGCTGTTCCTGCAAATTCAACAATAACATTTTATCAAAGTATAGATAACGCTTTCGTGGAAACAAACCCTTTACCTTTAAGCTTTGAAAATACCGAAGCTAATTTTCAAACCATATTTGCTAAAGTTACTAGTAATGGTAATGAATGTTTTGCAGTTACTAATGTAGATTTATCTGTGTTATACACACCACAAATAGAAGCAGATCAAACTTTTGATTACTGCTTAAATAATTATCCTGAAACGATAACCCTTTATGGTGGAGTTTTAAATGACTCGCCAAGCAATTATTATTACCAATGGTTATTAAATGGAATAGATACAGGAGTTAACACAAGTTTTATTGATATTAATGAAATTGGTACCTATACCGTAATTATTACAGATCCTAACGGTTGCTCAAACTCAAGAAATATAATTGTAAATCCAATTGAAGCACCAATAATAGAAAGTATAGATTACACAGACTATTCTAATAACAATACAGTAACTATAAATTTAGAAAATACTGGTCAATTTAGTTACGCAATAGACGGTCAACCTTATCAAGATAGTAATACTTTTACTAATGTTTCAGCTGGTTTACATACTGTTTATGTTACAGAAATTAACGGCTGTCAAACTATAGAGCAAACAATAGCAATAATTGGTTTTCCTAAATACTTTACACCAAATAATGATACAATTCATGATTATTGGAAACCATACGGAATGACAGATGGTTACAACACTAATCTTGATGTTAAAATTTTTGATCGCTACGGTAAACTTTTACATATCATTAACCCAAACACAAAAGGCTGGGACGGAACTTACAGAGGACGGTTAATGCCAGCAAATGACTATTGGTTTTTACTTACAGACACCAATGGTAGAATATATAGAAGTCATTTTGCTTTAAAAAGATAAACAACTAACTTTTACTTAACACAAATAAGATAAAATATTGTTTTATTTGCCGTCCAATTTATACAAATGAAACATATTTATTTTTTATTAGCATTAATAGTTCTTTCTAGTAATACGCTTTTAGCTACAAGTTGTCCAGACCCAATAATTAATACAATTAACCCTAGTTCTGGTCCCGCAAACACGTTAATTACTATAAATGGCAGCAATTTTTCTACAACATCTCAAATCACTATTGAAGGTATTTCTGCGACTTATAACATCATTGACAATACTCATTTAGAAGTTTTTATTCCTACAGGAACTAATGGTTTATCAGATTTAATAATAAATACTTCTGGTGGTTGTTCTACAACAGCAGCAACGCAAATAAATGTATTAGATTCTTCTTGTAATACTAGCGAAATTTATATTTCAGAAATATATGACTCAGAACCTGGAAGTTATGGAGTTATAGAACTTTACAACCCTTCCAACACCACTGTAACTTTAGATGGCATTTATGATATAGAACGCTACGGAGATATTGGTAATGCTACACCTTCTATAACTGTTCCTTTAGTTAACTCAATTGGGCCACAACAAACTTATATCTTGCAAATGGGTAGCAATGGAAATACCTGTTCTGTTTCTGCAGACGAAAGTGTTGGTTCTGGTTTTAACGATAATGATGAATTTAAATTACTTAAAAATGGTGTCGTTATCGATGTAGTAGAAGCTTTAAACGAAAGAGGCTATAGTTTTATAAGAAACCCTAACGCTATTGCTCCTATTAATATTTTTAACGCTTCAGACTGGTCTATATCTGGCACAGAAGATTGTAGTGATTTAGATAGCCATACAACAAACTTTAATAGTAGTAATCCAACGATAACTCATCCAAACTCTCAAACAATTTGTGATAATTCAAATATAAGTTTTACAACAAATGTAGATACAGGTTCATATACTTACCAATGGTTTTCTTTAAATGCTGTTGGTGTTTGGGTTCCATTAAATAACGACTCTACTTTTTCTGGAGTTAACACTAATACTTTATCGATTACAAATGCACCAACTGCTTTAGATAACAGTCAATATTACTGTCAAATGGTTTCTGCAGATTGCAATTTATACAGTAATACCGCTCAACTTTATATCTTAAATCCACAAGTTGATACTCTTTCAGACCAAACCGTTTGTCAAGTTTATACTTTACCAACATTAACTAACGGTAATTATTTTTCTGGTGCCAACGGTAGCGGAACCATGCTAAACGCTGGAGATGTCATTTCTACATCACAAACTATCTATATTTATAATGAAATTGGTACTGCGCCAAATACTTGTAGCAACGAGTCTAGCTTTACGGTAACAATATCCGGTAATCCGCCAGTTGATACTATCTCAGACCAAACCGTTTGTCAAGATTATACTTTACCAACATTAACTAACGGTAATTATTTTTCTGGTGCCAATGGTAGCGGAACGATGTTAAACGCTGGAGATATTATTTCTACATCACAAACTATCTATATTTATAATCAAATTGGTACTGCGCCAAATACTTGTAGCAACGAGTCTAGTTTTACGGTAACAGTTTCAGGTAATCCATCAGTTGATACGATTGCTGACCAAACCGTTTGTCAAGATTATACTTTACCTACTTTAACCAATGGTAATTATTTTACTGGTGCTAACGGTAGCGGAACCATGCTAAACGCTGGAGATGTCATTTCTACATCGCAAACTATCTATATTTATAATGAAATTGGTACTGCGCCAAATACTTGTAGCAACGAGTCTAGCTTTACGGTAACAATATCTGGTAATCCACCAGTTGATACTATCTCAGATCAAACCGTTTGTCAAGATTATACCTTACCTACTCTAACTAACGGTAATTATTTTTCTGGTGCCAATGGTAGCGGAACGATGTTAAACGCTGGAGATGTCATTTCTACATCGCAAACTATCTATATTTATAACGAATTTGGTACCGCGCCAAATACTTGTAGCAACGAGTCTAGCTTTACTGTAACAGTTTCTGGTAATCCGCCAGTAGATACGATTGCTGACCAAACCGTTTGTCAAGATTATACTTTACCAACATTAACCAACGGTAATTATTTTACTGGTGCTAATGGTAGCGGAACGATGTTAAACGCTGGAGATATTATTTCTACATCACAAACTATCTATATTTATAATGAAATTGGTACTGCGCCAAATACTTGTAGCAACGAGTCTAGCTTTACGGTAACAGTCTTAAATATTGATTTCACTTTAGATCAAAATAACATATCAATTATTGAAGATACTATAACAGTTTCTATGTCAGACAATACTATATTTTATGAGTATTCTTTAGACAATATAACTTTTCAAAACAGTAATACTTTTTCAAACTTATCAAACGGAACGTACACATTATTTGTAAGAGATATTAATGGTTGTGTAGTTAGACAGTTAAATTTTGATATAAATGTTTCTGTTGTAAATGAGCTTTTCATCCCTAAGTATTTCACTCCAAACGGAGATGCTTACAATCAAGTTTGGCAAATTATAGATCCTAATCAAATCATAAAAGAAATTTACATTTTTGATAGGTATGGAAAATTGTTAAAACAAGTTTCTACTGTTCATTTAAGTTGGAATGGTATGTATAACGGAAACGTTTTACCTACTAACGATTATTGGTATCTTATTAACTTAAAATCTGGAGAACAGCTTAAAGGTCACTTCACCTTAAAACGTTAACTTTTATAAAAGAAAATATCTGATTTTTATTCAGTAATTTTACAATATGAAATTCAAAATAAAATCAGAATTTAAGCCAACAGGTGATCAACCACAAGCTATTAAGCAATTAGCAAGTGGTTTAGATAATAATGAAAAATACCAAACCTTACTTGGTGTTACTGGATCTGGTAAAACATTTACGGTTGCTAATGTTATAGAAGAAGTACAAAAACCAACGTTAGTTTTAGCACATAACAAGACTTTAGCAGCTCAGTTATATTCTGAATTTAAACAGTTTTTCCCTGATAATGCTGTAGAGTATTTTGTATCGTACTATGATTATTACCAACCAGAAGCTTATATACCAACATCTGGTGTTTACATAGAAAAAGATTTATCGATTAATGAAGAAATCGAAAAAATGCGACTTAGCACAACATCGTCTTTACTTTCTGGTAGACGCGATGTTTTAGTAGTTGCTTCTGTTTCGTGTTTATATGGTATTGGTAATCCTATTGAATTTCAAAAAAACGTAATAAGTTTAGAAGTTGATCAAGAAATATCACGCACTAAACTACTTCACATGTTAGTTCAAAGCTTGTACTCTCGTACCGAAGCAGATTTCAGACATGGTAATTTTAGAATTAAAGGAGATACCATAGATGTATTTCCTAGTTATGCTGATGATGCATTTAGAATTCACTTTTTTGGTGACGAAATTGAAGATATAGAGCAATTTAACATCCAAACTAACGAAGTCATAGAGCATTATAATCGCTTAAACATTTATCCTGCAAATATGTTTGTAACATCACCAGATGTACTGCAAGGTGCAATAAGACAAATTCAGGATGATTTAGTTAAGCAACACGATTATTTTAAAGATATTGGTAAACATCTTGAAGCAAAACGACTTAAAGAACGTACCGAATTTGATCTTGAAATGATTAGAGAATTAGGCTATTGTTCTGGTATAGAAAATTACTCTAGATACTTAGATGGTCGCGAGCCTGGTACGCGTCCATTCTGTTTATTAGATTATTTTCCTGATGATTATTTAATGGTAGTAGACGAGAGTCATGTGACCATTTCTCAAGTTCACGCTATGTATGGCGGCGATAGAAGTCGTAAGGAAAACTTAGTAGAATACGGCTTTAGATTACCTGCTGCGATGGATAATAGACCGTTAAAGTTTGAAGAGTTTGAAGCATTACAAAATCAAGTGATTTATGTATCTGCAACGCCAGCAGATTACGAACTTGAAAAAACAGATGGTGTTTACGTAGAGCAAGTAATTAGACCAACAGGTTTATTAGATCCAATTATTGAGGTAAGACCAAGCTTAAATCAAATTGATGATTTAATTGAAGAAATCCAGCAACGTGTTGAAAAAGACGAGCGTACATTAGTTACAACCCTAACAAAACGAATGGCTGAAGAATTAACAAAATACCTAAGCCGAATTCAAATACGTGTGCGCTACATACATAGTGATGTAGATACTTTAGAACGTGTTGAAATTATGCAAGACTTGCGTAAAGGCTTGTTTGATGTATTAGTTGGTGTAAACTTGCTTCGTGAAGGTTTAGACTTACCAGAAGTATCTTTAGTAGCTATTTTAGATGCAGATAAAGAAGGTTTTTTAAGATCTAACAGATCCTTAACCCAAACTGTTGGTCGTGCTGCACGTAACTTAAATGGTAAAGCAATAATGTATGCAGACAAAATAACCAAAAGTATGCAACAAACTATTGATGAAACCGAATACAGACGCCAAAAACAAATTGCTTACAATACAGACAATAATATCACACCAAAAGCACTAAAGAAAAACTTAGATAGTGTTTTAGCTAAAAACTCAGTTAGTACTTATAGTTATGAGTTGGAAGCTGCTAAAGCTGCAGAACCAGAAAGCGAATATTTAAGTAAACCTGAATTAGAAAAGAAAATTAGAGAAAAACGAAAAACTATGGAGCAAGCTGCAAAAGCTTTAGATTTTATTGTTGCAGCACAATTACGTGATGAGATTAAAGCCTATCAAGAAAAATTAGAAGCTATTAAAAGCTAATTATACTGAGTTCTAAATATATCTATTAAAACTGCAGCTGGAACAATACGATCAGGAAAACCGTCCATAAGATAAAGAACACGCAATATTGAATCGTGATTTAAGCCCATTTTAAGTCCGTAATTAAATAGTTTAGCTTCTTCTGCTGGATTTTTACTACTATCTAAATGAGCTAATAAAACTAACCTATGAAACTGTACAATACGTTCACTATAAGATTTTAAAGTAATACCTCCTATCGGGTTTGAAATTAAATAATCAAAATCTTCTCTAGAAATGTTTAGTTGTTTAGATACACCTAATAAAAAATTAAACTCAATAGGCTTTAAAGTATCATCTTCTTTTGCAAAAGCAATCATTTCTGATAAAAGACTTAATTTCTCAACTCGGTTAGACATAACTATTTTTTTCTTTTATAAAATTACGTATTATGTTTTTTTTATAGTCGTTAAAAGTGTGCCACTTATCGAAAAATGAGTAGTTTTACAACGTATTTAAACGTATTTTATCTTTATAACCCAATAAAAATACAGTTTTAATTATTGATTTTCAAATACTTAAACATGACAAACAACGATATTTTCAAAAAACTAAGAGTTGCTCATAAGCTTCGTGATACTGATATAATTGAAATTTTAGCTCTTGTTGATTTTAGAGTTACAAAGTCTGAATTAAGTGCTTTTTTTAGACGTGAAGATCATCCTAATTATGTAGAATGTGGTGATCAAATCTTACGTAATTTTTTAAACGGTCTTATTATTCATTTACGTGGACCAATGCCTAAAAAAGGAGAGCAACCAAAAAGTAATCCTACAACAAAAACAAATACAAAAAAATTTAATAACAAGAAAAACTTTAATAAGCCAAAGTCAAAAAAAGACTAATAAACTAGTTTTTATATTGTATTAAAAACACAATTAAACAGACAATTCAATAATTAAACTGTAGTTTTTATTGTAATTACTTAAAAATTTTTCGACAAATTTCATATCAAAAAAATCATTGCTATCTTGCAAGTTCGTAAAGATTGATTATGTTCGAGACAACTCCCAAAACAATAGTTAAGCCTAACATTTCTGAAGAAGAAATAAAAGCGCTAAACAAAAAATATAAAACCTTATCGGTTACAGAAAGAATAGCAGAACTTTATAAAGATTTTAAACAAGAAGACGTGATGTTAACCAGCTCTTTTGCTGCAACATCTGCTTTTTTATTAAAATTAGTTTCTGATGTAAACAAAACTCAAAAAGTATATTTTATTGATACAGGTTATCATTTTGAAGATACTTTAAAATATAAAGAAGCATTAACTAAAAAATATGGTTTAAATGTTGCTTCTATAGGTGCTTTAAAAGAAGAACATGAGTTTACTACTAAAGACGAAACTTGGCGAAAAAACCCTGATTTTTGTTGCTCTATTAACAAAGTAAAGCCTTTAGACCTTATTAAAAACCAATATAAAGTTTGGGTTTCTGGTTTAATAAAATGGCAAAGTGACCACAGAGCTACTTTGGATATTTTTGAACTAAGAGGTGATATTTTAAAATTTTATCCGCTTTTAGATGTAACAAAAGAAGAGCGTGATGCTTATATTGAAGAGCATCAACTTCCTTTTCATCCATTAGTATCTAAAGGGTATCACTCTATAGGTTGTAAGCATTGTACTGTTCCTGGAGAAGACCGATCTGGTCGATGGAATAACAACCCAAAAACAGAATGTGGTTTACATTTATAAGACAATAAAAACAAATAAAAAAAAGAGCAACTATTAAGTTGCTCTTTTTTTTATAATTACGAAATATTAAGATAATACTTCTTGTACTTTATCTGCAGCTTCTTGGAATTCAGTTGCACTTAATACATCTAATCCTGAGTTGTCAATTAATTCTTTTGCGATATCTGCGTTAGTACCTTGTAATCTTACAATAATTGGTACTTGTATTGCATCACCCATATTTTTATAAGCATCTACAACACCTTGCGCAACACGATCACAACGTACAATACCACCAAAAATATTAATTAAGATAGCTTTTACGTTTGGATCTTTTAAAATAATTCTAAAAGCAGCTTCTACACGAGCAGCATCTGCAGTACCACCAACATCTAAGAAATTAGCTGGCTCACCACCTGCTTGCTTAATTAAATCCATTGTAGCCATAGCTAAACCAGCACCGTTAACCATACAACCAACGTTTCCGTCAAGGTCTACATAGTTTAATCCTAATTCTCCAGCTTCAACTTCAATTGGGCTTTCTTCACGTAGGTCACGTAATTCTGCTAAATCTTTATGTCTGTATAATGCGTTAGCATCTAAAGTTACTTTAGCATCTACTGCCATAATTTTATCATCACTTGTTTTTAATACAGGATTAATTTCAAATAATGAAGCATCAGATTTGTCGTAAGCTGTATATAATGCTGTAACAAATTTTGTCATTTCTTTAAACGCAGTACCGCTTAAACCTAAGTTAAAAGCTACACGACGTGCTTGGAAAGGTAAAATTCCTGTTGCTGGATCTATTTCTTCAGTAAATATTAAATGAGGTGTTTTTTCTGCTACTTCTTCTATATCCATTCCTCCTTCTGTAGAGTACATAATCATGTTACGACCATTACCTCTATTTAAAAGTACAGACATGTAAAATTCGTTTGGCTCAGAATCTCCAGGATAGTATACATCTTCTGCTACTAATACTTGGTGAACACGTTTACCTTCGGCAGAAGTTTGAGGCGTTACAAGGTCCATTCCTATAATTTGACCAGCTATTTCTTTAACTTCGTCTAGGTTTTTAGCAAGTTTAACTCCGCCACCTTTACCACGTCCACCAGCGTGAACTTGTGCTTTAATAACGTGCCAACCTGTACCAGTCTCTTCTGTTAATTGTTTAGCTTTTGCAACTGCTTCGTCTGCTGTTTGGGCAACTAATCCGCGTTGGATGCGTACACCAAAACTGCTTAATAATTCTTTTCCTTGATATTCGTGTAAATTCATCTTGTTTAAAGTAAAATTTTAAGTTCAACAAAAATAAATAATCACTTTTACTTACCCTAATATTTAGTTGCTAAAAAAGATAATTCTTTTAAATAGAATTTTCTTATTTGTTAAATAATTAACAGTTTGTATCAAATTTGTAATATTATAAAGTATTCCTTTATATATCCTTCTAAAAAAATACCTTTGACAAAAAATTGATGTATGGAAAACAGTCAACTTCTACAAATTGCTAAGGACTTTGGTAGTCCTGTTTACGTTTATGATGCCGATAAGATTGTAAGTCAATATAATAGACTAACAGCTGCATTTAGTAATGTTAAAAGTTTAAAAATTAACTATGCTGTAAAAGCATTATCTAATGTTTCTGTACTAAAATTAATGAAAAAATTAGGATCAGGAATTGATACTGTTTCTATACAAGAAGTACAGCTTGGTTTAAAGGCTGGTTTTAAACCAGAACAAATAATTTACACACCAAACGGAGTTTCTTTAGAAGAAATAGAAACCGCAGCAAAACTTGGTGTACAAATTAACATTGACAACCTTTCTATTTTAGAACAATTTGGTACTAAACACCCAAAAACACCTGTTTGTATTAGGATAAATCCACATGTTATGGCTGGTGGTAATACTAATATTTCTGTTGGTCATATTGATAGCAAATTTGGAATTTCTATATACCAAATTCCACACATACTTCGTATTGTAGAGAATACTAAAATGAACATTAACGGTATACACATGCATACTGGTAGTGATATTTTAGATATAGATGTATTCTTATATGCTAGTGAGATTTTATTTGATACCGCTAAGCATTTCAAAAATTTAGATTTCATAGACTTTGGTTCTGGTTTTAAAGTCCCTTATAAAGAAGGAGATATTGAAACTAATATTGAAGAGCTTGGAGAAAAACTTAGCAAAAGATTTAATGAGTTTTGCAAAAACTATGGAAAAAAATTAACCTTAGCTTTTGAACCTGGGAAATTTTTAGTCAGTCAAGCTGGTCAATTTTTAGTAAAAGTAAATGCTGTAAAGCAAACTACATCAACTGTTTTCGCGCAAGTAGATAGTGGTTTTAATCACTTAATTAGACCAATGCTTTATGGCGCACAACACGAAATAAGAAACATTTCTAACCCTGATGGACGCGAACGTTTTTACAGTGTTGTTGGCTACATATGCGAAACTGATACTTTTGCTAATAATCGAAGAATTACGGAGATTAACGAAGATGATATACTAGCTTTTAGTAACGCTGGTGCGTATTGTTATAGTATGTCAAGCAATTACAACTCAAGATACAGACCTGCAGAAGTACTAGTGTATAATGGAGATGCGCATCTTATACGAAAAAGAGAAACGTTTGAAGATATAATAAAAAATCAAATAGAAATTAAAATTGAATAGATAATCATTATCCTTTTTAATTTAAAAAAAAAAGCTATTTTTGAAGTCCCTTAAAAAAAAAACTGATTAATAGCATTTTAAATTGAAAAACAATTTTATTCTCCCAAAAACAGACATTTCACACAAAGATTTATTTTTATTCATACAACAAGCTGCAACTATTGGTAGTTGGGAATATGATATTGAAAATAATAATCTTACATGGAGTGAAGTTACTAAAGACATACACGAAGTAGAAGCTGATTTTGTCCCTAATTTAGAAAACGCAATAGAGTTTTATGCTGATAAAGAATGTAAAGAAACTATCACTAATGCAGTTAATGACGCTATAAGAGAAAATAAAAATTGGGACCTAGAATTAAGAATTACAACAAAAAAAGGTAATAAAAAATGGGTAAGAGCCATAGGTTACCCAGTACATTCAGGTAATAAATGCGTTAAACTTTATGGTCTTTTTCAAGACATAACACCTTCTAAAAGTCTAGAGATTAACATTAAGTCTTTATTAAAGATAACAACTAACCAAAATAAGCGTTTATTAAATTTCGCGCATATCGTATCTCATAACTTAAGATCACACTCAACTAACTTTAACATGTTGCTAAATCTTATGAAGGATGAATATCCTGAAATAGAGAAAAACGAGTTTTATCCTATGCTTACTAAAGCGTCTGCGAAACTTAACGAAACAATACATAATTTAAATGAAGTTGCACAAACTGATATTCATTTAAAAGAAAACTTTGTAGAAATTAATGTATACGAAGAAATTAATAAAATAGTAGAAAGCTTATCAGGTAAAATCAAATCTTCAAATGCTAAAATTGTCAATAAAGTTGATCGTAACATAAACATAAAAACAATACCTGCTTATTTTGAAAGTATTTTCTTAAATTTAATTTCTAATTCTATTAAATACAAAAAGGACAGTAAAGACCCCGAAATATTAATAAGCTCCTTATTAAAAGACGAATTCTTTATAGTCAAATTTAAAGATAAAGGAAAAGGAATAGACCTAAAACTTAATAAACATAAGATTTTTGGTATGTATAATACTTTTCATGAAAACAAAGACTCTAGAGGATTAGGTCTATTTTTAATAAAGAACGAAATAGAAGCTATGCAAGGTAAAATTACCGTAAAAAGCAAACTAGACCTAGGAACAACTTTTTATCTACACTTTAAGTTATGAGAAAAATAAAACTTACCTACTTAATTGATGATGACGAAATATACATCTTCACAGCAAAAAAACTTATTAATAAAACAGACTTCTCAGAAGAAGTTAAGTTTTTTTATAACGGTAAAGAAGCTTTACGTGCAATAAAATCTAAACTTTACAACGAAGAAGAATTACCAGATGTAATCTTACTTGACTTAAACATGCCAATTATGGATGGTTGGCAGTTTTTAGATGAATTTATAAGAATTAAAACTAAAAAAACAATAAAGGTTTATATTGTTAGCTCTTCTGTAAATCCAACAGATATAGAACGAGCAAAAACATATAACATGGTTAGTAACTATATAGTTAAACCTATTTCTAGAGAAAAATTAAAAGAGATAACTGAAGAAGTCTTTGCTTAATTATCCATTATTTTGATAAAATACTAAACCATTTTTATCAATATCATAAAAAGCAAACTCTTTTGTACCCCAATCTGTATTTCTAACTTTGGTATCTTTATTAAAAACGTTTTTAAAGTTATATTCTTGAAATAAGATGTCAACATTTTCTGTTACAATTCTAAGCATTGGTCGGTTTACCTCAAGATCCCATCCTTTTGCATCGTGCCACTGTAAGTGTATTTCTATATCATCACGTCTAATTCCTGCATAAGTTGGTTGCTTACTATCATTTGCAAAAGCGATAGTAAATCCAAGTTTATTGACATAAAACTTTAACGATTCTAATACATTTTTTACAGGTAAAACAGGATGTATCTGATGTAGTTTAGCTTGCATTACCCTATTTTTTTATTTTTTGACGTGTCCCTATTAAAAAATACAGTAAAGCCCCAAAAATATTTAAAAACAAAATAACTAATACCCATATTAATTTATCATTTGACCCTTTAAAATTGCTTCTTATTACATCTACTAAGGCTATTATTGGTAACAATAAACCAACTAATAAAATTAATACTTGCCAAGGTCCTACCATTCCTAATATTTTCATTACTCTTTATTTTAATTTTTAAATTCTTTAACTTCTGGGATATTATCTACACCATATTTATCAAATAAGTAAATAAGACTAGTCATAGTTGCTGCACCTAACTCTAACTCTCTTTTATTTACTGCATCAAACGTATCGTTAGCTGCGTGATGATGATCAAAATAGCGCTGAGAATCTGGTCTTAATCCTGCTAAAACATTACTTGTAGTTTTTAATGGTCCTACATCTGCACCGCTTCCTCCTTTTTCAAAATAATGGATTAAATATGGCTCGAATAAAGGTTTCCAACTTAGTACTTTTTCAAAATTAGCATCGCTACAATCAAAGCTAAATCCACGTGGTGTAAATCCTCCTGCATCACTTTCTAAAGCAAAAACATGAGTTTCTTTATTAGCTTTTGCTTCTTCTGAGTATTTTTTTCCACCACGTAATCCGTTTTCTTCATTCATAAACAACACAACTCTAATACTGTGTTTTGGTTTAATACCACTTTCTTTTAATAATCTTAAAACATCCATAGATTGTACTACGCCTGCACCGTCATCATGTGATCCATCTCCTAAATCCCAAGAATCTAGATGTCCACCAACAATCATATATTGATTAGGAAATTCTGTTCCTGTAATTTCTCCTATAACATTGTAAGATAAAACATCATCAAACTGCTGGCAGTTTTGCTTAAAATAAAACTTTAGATTACTGTCTTTTTTTAAGGCTTCTGAAAGTTTATCGGCATCATTTGTACTAATTGCTGCAGATGGGATGTGTTGATTGTTTGGTAAATCTCCGTAAGACATACTTCCGGTATGAGGTAAATCGTCTTGACGTAAATTCATAGATCGTACAATTACGCCAACTGCTCCGTATTTTATAGCTTCCATTGCTCCTGCATAACGTTGGTTTACACAACCTCCATATGCCATAAAGGTTTGTATTAAATCTGCTTGCATCGGTCTGTTGTAAAAGACAATCTTTCCTTTTATTTTTTCTTCACCAAGCACTGATAATTCTTCAAAATTCTGCACTTCAATAACTTTTGCTGTAAGTCCATTTTTTGGCGTAGCTATAGATCCGCCAAGTGCACAAATATTTACATTAATAGTTGTTGAATTAGTAATAAAATGCGCCACTTCTTTATCGCCTCTAATCCATTTTGGTACCATTACCGGTTGTAGCCAAACTTTATCTAAACCTAGTTTTTCTAATTCAGATTTTGTGTATTGTACTGCTTTTTCTGCATTTTCTGAACCTGATAATCTACCACCTATTTTGTTTGATAAATGGTCTAACCATTGATAACTTTTACCATTGGTTAAAGATTGTGTATAAATGGTTTTTAATACATCTTGATCTGTTTGCGCATTGACATTTGCAAATAGTAGTAGTGTTAAGATTATTGTAAGCTGTTTCATGATTGTTGCGTTAGCGATTAAACGGTTTGTTTGAGCGCCTCATAGAGCGCGAGTAGTGAAAGCGCGACCCTTGTGGTAACGCCCAAAAAAGACTACTCGTTATTTAATTGTTCTCTGTAAAGATGTAGATTGGCTTTGGTTTTTTCGTCTAATTCTGGTTCTTTTATATCTGTATATTCTTTTAATGTATCGTATAAAATAGAGGCTACGATTAATCGTGCAGTTGGTTTATCGTCTGCAGGAATATTGTACCAAGGTGCTTTATTTGTACTGGTGCGATTTATGGCATCTTCGTAGCAAGCCATATAATTGTCCCAAAGTTTACGCTCTTTTAAGTCACCTGCTGAGAATTTCCAGTTTTTACGTTTTAGGTCTAAACGTCGTAACAATCTTTTTTTTTGCTCTTCTTTTGATAGGTTTAAAAAGAATTTAAAAATGATGGTTCCGTTTTCTGCTAAATGATTTTCGAAGTTTTTGATTTGCTCGAATCGTTTGTTCCAGAAAGCATCATCTACATCTTCTACACTATTTATAAAGGGTAACTTTTCATTTAAGATATATTCTGGATGTACGCGTGTTACAAGTACATTTTCATAATGTGTACGATTGTGAACACCAAATTTACCACGAGCTGGCAAATGCAAATAATGTCTCCATAGATAATCGTGCTTTAGCTCTAAATCGGTTGGTACCTTAAAGCTCATTACTTCTACACCACGTGCATTAAAATCTTTAAAGACTTCACGAATTAAACTGTCTTTACCTGCTGTATCCATACCTTGTAAGCATACTAAAACCGAGTACTTTCCGTGTGCGTACATGGTATCTTGAAGTTCGCCTAATTGGCGTCTTACTTTTTTTAATGCTTTTTCGGTTTCTTTTTTATCTGCGTCTAAATCTACTTTGCTTGGTAAATCGGTTATTTGAACTTTTTGTGTTATTTTATGATTGGCTATATCTATAGATTTCATCTTAAATTTAAGTTTGGATAATAAATATACAGAAGATTTTGTAGTTTACAATTAAAAACCATCAATGATACAACGCTTTTTTTGTTTTGTAGTTTTAGCTTTAATCGTACAACTAGGTGTAAGTCAAACTAAGGACAGCATATTTTTTAGTAAAGAAAATATTAATAAGCCTAACCTACTCTCTACACATAGTTTTGGTGTGTTTTTTATGCGTTTGCAAGGTCATTTTGAAATGAATGCTCCCAAAAAAACATCTTTTAATATTAGTGTTGAAAGTGGAAATGTTTGGAGTCCTGCTTTAAAAGTATACATTCCAAAAAACGAAGCAGATCGTGAAGTAATTAGAGAATACGATTGGGATTTTGCTCATAGAGCATTTGATGAAAACACCATAGAAAAAGACTCTTTTAGCATCTCTAACGATGGCGTTATTAAAGGTTTTAAAGCTAACTTAAACTTTAGATTAGCAAGAAAACATGAGTTACAAATTGGATTTAGAACTTATCTTCTAACAAAAGGAAAAACACCTTTTACAATACTTACCGGTGATGAGTTTATTGAGAACTTTCATAGAGATATTGCTGGTGGTGATGATCCTTTTGACAGAAAAGTATTTGGGTTAAACCAAGCCAATATCAATTATACTGACAGAAACGGTAATAATATGAATATTAATGCTGGAGATTTTTTTGCAACTGGCATAGAAACTAGTTACTATTACTATCCTGACAGCTTTAAATCTAAAAACAATACGCTTGCTTTTAATGTTGGTGTACATTTGGGCACAAACCTTTCTAAACACAATCAATCTATTGATTTTGGACTATCTACAAACGGAGTTAAAACCTTTAAGATTAACCACAAAAGCCTAATAAATATAGGATTAAACTTAGGTTTCTTAAGAAAAGGACTGATTGACTTTAATAGCTCTAACCTTGAATTTGGCAGCAATAATTTTATAGCTAACCTAGAAAACGCAGTTGAGTACAGTTTTAAAACTAGTAAAAACTTTGTGCATTCTTTTGGTGCAAACTTTTATCTTCAAACTAGTCTTAATAAAAAAGATGAATTTGAATACATTATACCCATACGCCATCCAGACGCTTTTAAATCTTGGGGACAAGGTGCATTAAACCTCTATAAAAACAATAATTACTGGAGCTTTATTTATTCATTCTCAAGAAAAACAACAACATACTTTTACTTGCAACAAGATTTAACTTTAAACAATAACCCAGACTTACAAACTGGTATTGGATATAAATTTTACTTATAAAAAAACTCAATAATATTTATTGAGTTTTTTAGTTTTATTTACTAGCAAATAACTTCACATCTTTTTCGCTAACTTCTTTTTCTCCTAAAATAAGTAAACGTTCTACGACATTTCTTAGCTCTCGTATATTCCCAGTCCAATCATATTCTTGAAGTAACTTAATCGCCTTTTCTGAAAATGATTTTTGTGCTGTACCTTGTTCTTCTGCTATTTTTTTAGAAAAATGACTAATAAGCAAAGGTATGTCTTCTCTTCTTTCATTTAAAGCAGGAACTTTAACTAAAATTACTGCTAACCTGTGATATAAATCCTCACGAAACTTACCGTCTTCAATTTCTTTTTTTAAATCTTTATTAGTTGCTGCTACAACACGTACATCTACTTTTATATCCTTATCGCTACCTACACGTTGTATACGACTTTCTTGCAATGCGCGTAATACTTTTGCTTGAGCAGAAAGAGACATATCGCCTATTTCATCTAAAAAAATAGTTCCGCCGTTTGCTGCTTCAAATTTTCCTGCACGGTCTTTATTCGCACTTGTAAAAGCGCCTTTTACGTGTCCAAATAATTCGCTTTCTATTAATTCTGAAGGTATTGCAGCACAGTTAACCTCTATCATTGGTCCTTTACTACGTTGGCTTTTTTGATGTAACCAATGTGCTACAAGCTCTTTTCCTGTTCCGTTTGGTCCTGTAATTAAAACTCTTGCATCTGTTGGTGCTACTTTATCTATTATCTCTTTGATTTGAGATATGGCGTCGCTTTCTCCAATCATTTCGTATTTTTTGCTGACTTTCTTTTTAAGAATTTTGTTTTCTATAACTAATTCTTTTCGGTCTAACGCATTACGAACAGTATTTAGTAATCGGTTTAAGTCTGGCGGTTTTGAGATATAGTCAAACGCACCTAAACGCATTGTATTTACTGCGGTATCTAAATCTCCGTGACCAGAAATCATTACCATTGGTATTTCTGGTTTTATTTTTTTTACTGCTTCTAAAACCTCAACACCATCCATTTTTGGCATTTTGATATCGCAAAGTATTAAATCGTAATCTTCTTTTTTTATTTTTTCTATACCGGCTAATCCGTCTTCGGCTTCTTCAACTTGATATTTACTGTTTTCTTCAGAAAGTATTTTTACTAAAACTCTTCTAATTGCAGCTTCATCTTCTATTACTAATATTTTTGACATTATATTTTAAATTTTAATCCGGTTCTTAAATAAAAGGTATTGGTTTGGTTTAATGTAAATACGTCGTTACGATCTTTGTCTCTTAATACATTATTCATCATAAATGTGCAACCTGCATAGGTGTATAAAACTAAATGATCTGTAAAATTATAATCGTAGCCTAGACCAAGTACAGCTACTGATAATGAAATGTTATCTACTTGCTTCCCTAAAACACTAGTTGGTCTTTGCAAATGCGCAAAATAACCATCTAAACCTACAAAAGCTTCTAAAGAATGTTTATCGTTAAAATAATAAGTAGCATTAGATTTTGGAACACCTAAACTTAAAGACCAATTTTCGTTTACTTGTCTAAAATAATTTACAAATGGTAATGGAAAAGGCATACCTGCTGTAGTATTATAGGTTAATCCTAAAATTAATCTATATGGTCTTTTAATATCGGCATCTCTTCTATCCTTTATGGCGTATACTCCTCCGTTTAAAAACAAATCGTCTGATGTTATTTTTTGGGTTAGTGTAGAAGCTATTCTTGGTGTTATTTTAGCACCTACACGCCAATTTTCGTTCCATTTAAACGTGTAGCCTATGTTTAGATCTATTACATTTAAGGTCTTTAAAGGTTCTGTATCAAAGGGATAGTTATCTTCTAGATTTAAGATAATTCTGTTGTATTCTCCTCCAAAAATTAAATATGAATCTTCTTTAGTTTTAACAGGAAAGTTTAGCAACGCTCTAAGACGCGTGTATTGATCTTCAGATTTTCCATTAGGAATAAAAGAATACTCTAACCGTGCTAAATCTGTTAATTGTGCTGATGCCGAAAAACAAAAGCTAAATAGCAATAAGGTTAATAATATTTTAATATGGGTTTTCTTCATGTGAATCTTTTATAATATGAACATCTCTTTGAGGGAAAGGAATACTTATATTGTTATCTTTAAATAATTTATTGATTTTAAATCTAATTTCGCTTTGCGGTATTGCAGCTGTAAAGCTATCGTTAAGTGTAAAGACTAGTTTAAAATTAAGTGAGCTGTCTGCAAAATCTGTAAATAAAACTAATGGAGGAGGAAATTTTAATACTTTAGGATGCTCTTTTGCTGCCTGAAGTAAGAGTTTTTTTACTAATTCTACATCACTTCCATAAGCAACGCCAACAGATACGCTTTCTCTTGTTGTAGTTCCGTTTTGCGTCCAATTATATAAACTATTAGTTAAGTATAAATGATTAGGTATAATTAACACTTTATTGTCAATAGTTACAGCTCTTGTGGTACGTAATTTAACTTCTTCAACACGACCAACTTTACCGTCAATTTCAATAATATCACCAACATGTGCAGATTGGTCTATCAAAATAAAAACACCAGAAATTATATCCTGAAAAAAAGTTTGCAACGCTAAACCAATACCTATTAAAAGTGCGGCAGATGCAGCAAAAACAGCGGTAACGTTTACACCAATTGCATTTAACGTTATTAATAATATAATGACATAAATAAGCCATCTAAAATACCCATAAACTACCGAAAATTTTCCTTTATCATGTTCGGGTAAGCGTTTTGTTAATATCTTAAATACTATTCTTAGTACTACTGTAGTGATAAAAATAACAAAACTGATGACTAATAAATCTTTTATAGATACAGAGATTTCTTCAGTAAAATCTACATGTAGGTTTAAAAACTCATTAAGTTTTTCCCACATAGAGCTTTCTACAATAACGTCTTCAATTTGTTCTATTTTTTCTTCTACTTTACCTTGCATTAGTATTTAATCCATTTAATTAGTTCTTTATAGCTAGGTTTTTTACCATACATCAAAATACCTACTCTATATATTTTTGCAGCAAACCAAACTGTAAGTAAAAAGGTACCTACTAATAATAATAAAGATACTATTTGTTGCCATAACGGTACACCAAAAGGAATACGCATTAACATAACTACAGGAGATGTAAATGGTATAAATGAAAAAACAGTACTTACTGTACCGTGAGGATCTTCTATCACTGTAAACATACCAACATAAACAGCCAAAATTAATGGCATTAGTATTGGCAACATAAATTGTTGTGTATCTGTCTCGTTATCTACTGCTGCTCCAATTGCTGCATATAAAGAACTATATAGCAAATAACCACTAATAAAGAACAGTAAAAAAGCTATAATCAAGTTGGCTAAAGGTAAATTAAAAAATGCCGAAAATATAATTTGTGCTTTTTCTGCTGCATCTGGATCGGTCATTGCTTGCTGCATCATTTGTTGCTGTGGTGATTGGATTTGTGTCATATCAATACCAAATATAGCTGTAACAACAACCATTAAAACACCTCCTAAAATTAACCAAATTACAAACTGTGTAATTCCGGCTAAAGAGGTACCTATAATCTTACCTAGCATTAATTGTATTGGTTTTACTGACGAAATGATAACCTCTATAATTCGGCTAGTTTTTTCTTCAATAACACTACGCATAATCATATTACCATAAATAATAATAAACATAAAAAGCAAATATCCTGCTGCACCACCAAATGCTAATTTAACAACACTATCAAATTTTGAAGTTTTCTCTCCTGAAAAGTTTTCCTGAGTTATATCAATATTAATTTTTGAATCATCAATTAGTTTTGTGTCTATATTTTTTTCGGCAAGATTTTTATGAGTTAATTCGATTTCAATAAGTTTTTCTAAATCTGAAATTAATGATAACGATGGTGTTTCTTCAGAATAAAACTCGACACTATTTTTAGCTTCAGATAGACTATTCATCTTTTTAATATGAAGTAAACCGTAATTATCTGCTTCTTTTACAATTTGCTTTGCATTTTCAAGATTTTTATCTGTTAAGATATTATATTTTATACTTTCAGAGTCTTTAAAAACTCCAGTTAAATAACCAGATTCATCCAATACTGAAATTTGTCTTTGTGAGTCATTATTTAACTGCGATAAATACGCAACAACTGCTATAAGTGCTATAAAAATTAGCGGACTTAAAATAGTCATAATTAAAAACGCTTTGTTTTTAACTTTATTTAAATATTCTCTCTTTATGATAAGTGGAAGATGGTTCATAATTAGTTATTCTTAACCGTTTGAATAAAAATGTCGTTTGCACTTGGGATTATTTCTACAAAATGAGAAACTTGTCCCTTGGTGGTTAAATAGTTTAGTAAATCGTTAGCTGTTTCGTGTTCTGAAAGCTTGATATTTAGTTTTAAATCGTTTCCTAATGTTTTAAAACTTGCTGGTGTGATGCTAAATTTTTGTGCTAACTCTTGTTCTAAATTGTCTTGTTTTGGATTTATACCAATTTCAAAAGTATTGGTTTTGTATTGACGTTTTACATCCATTAAATTACCATCCAAAATCTTGTTCGATTTGTTTAACAAAGCTATATGATCACATAATTCTTCTACAGATTCCATACGATGTGTAGAGAATATTACCGTAGCACCTTCTTCTCTTAACCTTAAAATTTCATCTTTTATTAAGTTGGCATTTATTGGGTCAAATCCTGAAAATGGCTCGTCAAAAATCAATAGTTTTGGCTCATGTAATACAGTAACAACAAACTGAATTTTTTGCGCCATACCTTTAGATAACTCTTGGATTTTTTTGTTCCACCAATCACCTATTTCTAACCTTTCAAACCACATTTTAAGACGCTTTTTGGCTTCAGATTTATCCATTCCTTTTAACTGCGCAAGGTATAATGCTTGCTCACCAACTTTCATAGACTTATATAAACCACGCTCTTCAGGTAAGTAACCAATATCTTTTATATGGTGATTTTTTAAGGTTTCGCCATCTAAAAAAACTTGTCCAGTATCTGGCATTGTAATTTGGTTAACTATTCTAATTAATGTAGTTTTTCCTGCTCCGTTTGGACCAAGTAATCCAAAAATACTTCCTTTAGGTACAGCTATAGACACATTATTTAATGCCGTAAAATCTCCAAATTTTTTAGAAACCGATTGGACTTCTAATAAGTTACTCATATTGTTGTTTAAAATTGATTAGTTTGTGCTTTACACACAAATGTAAATATAGAAAATGTTAAAAAAGTAACACTGCTGATTAGTGTATTTTTAACTTAAAAGCTTAAACAACATATTAGATAAGGCATAAAAAACAAAACCCACCCTTTAAAAAGATAAAGGATGGGAAAAAATTGCTATGAAAAAGAAAAATTACCGTTGGTTTAATCCAACGATAAATCAAATATACTATTTTTTATTAAAACAGATATAAATTGACATAAATAGTTAAACAAAAAGTCTGCTTTTAGCAGACTTTTATGTTTTGTTTATGTGTTATTTAGGAAAACATATCTTTTACTTTCTCGAAAAATGACTTATCTCCTCTTTCTGGTTTTGGAGTAAAATGGTCATCTTCTCTCATGCTTTCAAAAAATTCTTTTTGAGATTTACTTAAAGTTTTTGGTGTCCAAACATTTACGTGTACTAATAAATCTCCTTTACCGTAACCGTTTATACTTGGTATACCTTTTCCGCGTAAGCGTAAAATTTTACCAGATTGTACACCTGCTTCTATTTTAATTCTTACTTTACCTGTTACGGTATCAATTTCTTTAGATGTACCTAATATAGCATCTGGTAGACTTACATATAAATCGTAATGTAAGTTATCTCCTTCACGTTGTAGATTGTCATGTTCTAGCTCTTCTATTGCTACTAATAAATCACCAGAAACACCATTACCTGGCGCTTCGTTACCTTTTCCTGACACTTTAAGTTGCATACCATCTACAACTCCTGCAGGAATATTAACTGGTATAGTTTCTTCTTTTATGATTAACCCTTGTGCATCTGCATCGTTTGGTTTTTTATCTATAATCTGTCCTGCGCCACCGCAAGTATTACACGGCGCGGATGTTTGCATACGTCCTAAAATGGTATTAGTAACTCTTGTTACTTGTCCTGTACCGTTACATGTTGTACAAGTTTTATAGGTGGTTCCTGGTGCTTGAACTTTACGTTTTACTTTTATTTTTTTCTCTACACCATTAGCTATTTCTTCTAAGGTAAGCTTTAATCTTACACGAAGGTTACTTCCTTTAACACGACGTTGTCCGCCACCAAAGCCACCACCAAAACCAGAGAATCCGCCGCCGCCAAATGCACCGCCAAAAATATCTCCAAATTGGCTAAAGATGTCGTCCATATTCATGCCGCCACCGCCAAAACCACCAGCGCCTTCAAAAGCTTGATGACCAAATTGATCATAACGCGCTTTTTTATTCTCGTCACTTAGCACTTCATAAGCTTCGGCTGCTTCTTTAAATTTAGCTTCTGCTTCTGCATTATCAGGGTTTTTATCTGGATGGTATTTTATTGCCTGCTTACGATAAGCCTTTTTTATTTCGGCTTGTGATGCAGATTTATCTATACCTAATATTTCGTAATAATCTCTTTTTGCCATATTCTATTTTGCTTTTAGCTGTTTGCTTTTAGCGTTTTATATTTTTACTGACCAATAACTACTTTTGGGAAACGTATTACAGTTTCTCCTAATTTGTAGCCTTTTTCTATAACGTCAACAATTTTTCCTTTTAGATCATCTGTTGGTGCTGGTATTTGTGTAACAGCTTCATGATGATCTGGATCAAATTTATCGCCTTTCTCTACTTCTATTTTGGCTAAACCTTTTTGCTGAAGTGTTTGTATTAATTTGTTATAAATTAATAAGACACCTTTTCTTAACTCTTCTGCCTCTTTGTCTTCTTCTATATGTAACAAAGCGCGTTCAAAATCATCTAAAACAGGAAGCATTGCAACCATTACATCTTTACTAGCAGTTTGAAATAATTCTATACGCTCTCTAGAAGTACGTTTTTTATAGTTTTCAAACTCTGCAAAAAGACGTAAATATTTGTCTTTTTCCTGCTGTACTTGCTCTTTTAACTGCTCTTCTACAGTAACTTCTTCTGTTGTTTGTTCTGTTGCTGTATCAGTTTCTGCTTGTTGTGAAGCTTTTATAGCTTCATCATCTATATGCTTTTCTTCTTTATTGTTTTTGCTCATGTTGTACTTGCTTTAAAATACTTTACAATAGTTGGCAAAAGTACTGCCATTAATAATAAAATGTCAAAATGTCACAAATTTTTTTTAACAATTATTTAATTATCTTCCATGGAATATTTTTTATATATTTGCATATCAAATAAAAATAAACAAGATAAACCATGAAAAAATTAGTATTTAACCTATTTACTTTTGCTGCTATAGGTTTAGCAGTTGTAAGTTGTAAAAATGAAAATAAAGCTGAAACTTCTGATGCTAAAGAAGTAAAAGAAGTTGTTGCTTCTGCAAATTATAAAGCGGTACCAGAAAGCTCTATGATTATGTGGAGAGCAAACAAAGTTGTTGGTGGACACGAAGGTACTATTAACGTATCTGAAGGTGTTGCAAAATTAGAAGGCGACAAATTAGTTGGCGGTAATTTTGTTTTTGATATTAACACAATTAACCCAACAGACATACCTGCAGACGATGAAAATCATGCAAAATTAACTGGTCACTTAAAAAATGCTGACTTTTTTGATGTTGAAAAACATGATACTGCAACCTTTGAAATTACTAATGTAGAAGGAAACAATATTAGCGGTAACTTAACAATGAAAGGTATTACAAAAAACGTAACTTTCCCTGCTAATATCTCTGTTAATGGTGATGAATTAAACATTACTAGTGATAAATTTACGATTGACAGAACAGAATGGGGAATTGAGTACAATTCTGGAAAAGTAATGGATGCTGCTAAATTAGGAGACTACTTAATTAAAGACGATGTAGTATTACAAGTTAAAGTAAAAGCTGATAAAGCTTAGTTTTTAGTTGAAACTATTTTATAAGTGAAATTGCCACAACAAATGTTGTGGCTTTTTTTATTTTAACTCTGCAGTTAGAGCACTTTTAAGTTTGTAATATTTAAAATTAAATCCTGTAGCTTCTATTTTTTTAGAACTTACTCTTTGACTTTCAAATAGTAAAATATGCATTTCTCCTAATATCATTTTTAAAATACCTTTAGGCACATTAGGTAGAAAAAATGGTCTGTTTAATGTTTTTGCAATTAGCTTACTTAATGTTTGGTTAGTTTCTGGGTTTGGGGCTACTGCATTGTAAGTACCGGTTAACTCTTCTTCTAAAACATGAATAAATAGACTGGCTAAATCCTCAATATGTATCCACGATTGCCACTGTTTACCAGAACCTAAAGCTGCTCCTAAACCAAACTTAAATGGTTTTATCATTTCTGGTAGTGCACCTCCTTTTTGTGATAACACTAAACCTATTCTTATCTTAGAAACCTCGACACCTATCTCTTTAAAAGCATCTACTGCATGTTCCCATTTTTCTACAACTTGTCCTAAAAACGAATGACTAATACTAGTTTCATCTTCAGTATAATAATTGGTTAAAGAATCTGGATATATACCTATTGCACTTGCTGATATAATTTGTTTGATATGATGTGAATTATTCTGTAATGTATTAAATAGTAATTGTGTAGATTGGGTACGACTTAAAATAATTTCCTTTTTATAAGTCTCTGTCCAACGCTTAGAGATAGTCGCTCCAACTAGATTTATTATAACATCAACATCTTTAATACAATCTGTATCAATTTCATTTTTAGAAGGATTCCATAAAAATCCTTTATAATTATTGTCTTTACTAAGTTTAGATTGGCTGGTGGTTAAGAAGTTAACTGCTATATTTTTATCGTGACATAATTTAACAATTTCCGTTCCTATTAATCCTGTTGCTCCTGTTATTAATACACGCATTTTCATTTCAATTTTATACAAAAATAACCAATTATTAGCAGGTAAAAACGGGCTTTAAGTAGGATTTAACAGTAAATAAAAACTTATTTTATTGCTCGTAACATGTGTCTTTTATTTGGTGGACCAGGACATCGTTGCACAGTAAAACCAACACTTTGCATAGCACGTCTTGCTGCTCCTTGCGCGCAATAAGTAACTAAAACACCTTTATCTTTTAATGATTTAAAAAGAATTTCAAAAATTGGAGCTGTCCATAATTCTGGTTGTGATCCAGGACCAAAAGCGTCATAAAAAATTAGATCATAATAGTTTTCATCTTTAAAGTTGAAAATATCTTGTTGACGTTTTTCTAAAGTGAAATTTTTTGAAATTTTCACAGACTTCTCCCATTCTGTATCATGCATTTTATAAAAAGTAGACTGCAAATCTTCTCTTTTAAATGCTTTAGGAAAATTTAATTGAGATACTATTTCTATAGATATTGGGTATTGTTCTACTCCAACATAATCTATGTTTAATGCTAATTCTTCTGAAGAAATTAATGTATTAAATGCATTTAAACCACTACCAAACCCTACTTCTAAAATGCGACATGTATCGTTTTGTAGGTTAGTTTTTATAAATTTTAAACCTGCATCAATAAAGACATGATCAGACTCTTCTATTGCTCCAAAAATCGAGTGATAATGTGTGTTAAATTTGGGATGCAATAAAGTATTAGAACCATCTTTAGTAATTTCGATTTTAGGACTTATAGCCATGATAATTATTTAATTATCAACTTTTTTATACGTGGTATTGGTCCTGTACATTCGGTAGTATGACACGATATACAAATACCAATTGCAGTATTAAAACGTGTTTCTATTGGTACTTTAGAGTTTGGATTAAAAACTTCTTTTTCTGCCTGAATGTATAAATTAGAGAAGCTTTTAAACGTTTCATTTCGGCTTTTAAAATCTGATAATTGCGCGGTATGAATGTTTAAAAACTTCTCTGGAAATTCTGTAGGTATTTTACCGTCTATGATATCTTTTTTTAGCTGTTCGTTATAGGTATACATTTCGTTCATAAGATTTGCCATCTCAGAAGGCGTGTACATATCGTAAACTTTCTCAGCTTTTTCAGTAGTTTGTGCTTGGTCTTTTTTATCGTGACAAGCAAATAAAATAAAGACTATTAAAAGGTAAAATATAGATTTCATGTTTATTTTTCTACTAATAAAACACCATCTGCAACTAACGCATAAGTACGTTTTGGCTCTGTAATAGCTTCTATTTCTTCTTTTGTCTTACCTGCGTCTTCTGCATAATGACGTAATTCTTCTACAGGCATTTCTTTAACAAACGCTTGACCGTTTACAATTACCTCTTCACCAGAAATATTTTTTGGCATAAAAAATCCATAATCTTTAAAAGTAACTCTTACTTCGTTACCATCTCCTAAATCTGCTGTCATCCAACATCCTTTAGCCTGGCAAACTTCGTTTACTTTTAATTTAACTTTTGTATTTATACTGTCTCCAACTTTTAAATCTTTGTAATGATTTAACATCGAATTGGCTGCAATAGCATCGTCTGCCATAATTTCTTTTCCAAAAGATTTATAGTTTACATCTACAGTTTCTGTTTCTACTTCTGTAGTATTTGATTCTTGCTTTGCTTCGTTTTTACAAGCTAGAAAAGAAACAGCAACAGCCATCATTAAAAAATATTTTTTCATGTTTTTTGTTTTAGTTATTTATACCTCAAAGATAGTATTTTAGGTCGAAATTACTGTTTTTAAAGCTTATTTCTGTATTTTTGCTGCCTAAAACCAAGCCTATTTATGAATTCTATAAATAAAAACGATATTAAAGTATTTAGAACAGAAAATTCTAAATTAGATCAAACCGATTTTGAAAACTTAGCTTTTGGACAGGTTTTTTCTGACCATATGTTAACTTGCGACTTTAAAGACGGTATTTGGCAAAAACCAATTATTGAGCCTTATGGGCCTATATCTTTAATGCCTTCTGCAAAGATTTTTCATTACGGACAGTCTATTTTTGAAGGTATGAAAGCCTACAAAGACAAAGACGGCAAAGTGTTTTTATTTAGACCTATGGAAAACGTAAAACGTTTAAATAAATCTGCAAAGCGTCTTGCTATTCCTGAGTTACCAGAAGACTTTTTTATGGAAGGCTTAAAAGCACTTTTAGAAGTAGAAAAAGATTGGATACCAGAAAAAGAAGGTAGCTCTTTATATATAAGACCATTTGTTTTTGCTACAGGTGAAGGTTTTCATGCGTCTCCTGCAAACCAATATAAATTTATAATTGCATTAGCACCTTCTGGAGCTTATTTTGCTGGTAAAGTAAAGGTTTTAATTGAAGAAAAATACTCACGTTCGGCAAATGGTGGTGTTGGTTATGCTAAAGCTGGTGGTAATTACGCAGGACAATTTTATCCTACACAATTAGCAAAAGACAAAGGGTATCAGCAAGTGATTTGGACAGACGACACCTCTCATGAATATATTGAAGAAGCTGGTGCCATGAATGTTTTTGTAAGAATAAATGACACCTTATTAACATCTCCAACTAGTGACCGTATTTTGGATGGTGTGACTAGAAAAAGTGTTTTAAAAATTGCTGAAGACGAAGGAATTAAAACAGAAGTTAGAAAAGTAAAAGTTAGCGAAATTGTTGAAGCTGCTAAAAATGGTGATCTTAAAGAAATGTTTGGAGCTGGTACAGCTGCTGTAATTTCGCCTATTTCTGGATTTGGATTTAGGGATGAAGATTTTGAACTACCAGAATTAGAAAACTCTTATGCTATGCGTATTAAAAAACGTATCGTAGATATACAAACCAATAAAGCTGAAGATCCTTTTGGATGGAGAGTACAGGTTTAGTATGCAGTAGATAGTACGCTGTACAGAGTTTACATATAAACTATAAAAAAAAGCAACCAAAATTGGTTGCTTTTTTTTTATAGTTCCATTCTTCATGCTTCAAATTTCAAGCTTTTTAACTTTTCTCTAAAATCTCTTTAATGTTTGGTTTAAAATAGTTTGGTCCTTTTAAGACTTTCCCGTCTTCGCGGTAAATTGGCTCTCCATCTTCACCTAATTTAGACATATTACTGCGTTGTATTTCTTCAAAAACTTCTTCTATTTTATGTTGTAAACCGTGTTCTATAATGGTGCCACATAAAATGTAAAGCATATCGCCTAAAGCGTCTGCAACTTCAACTAAATCATTATTGTTTGCTGCTTCAAGATATTCTTCATTTTCTTCACGCATTAACTTGTAACGCAACAGGTTTTTATCTGTTCCTAGGTCAGCTTTTGGTGTTTCTCTATGTCCTATTTTAAAAGCTGTATGAAAGGCTTTTACTGCGTCTATTTTATCTTGCATAATACTTTGTATTCTTTTTGTTTGGAGATATTGGTTTTAGTAATTTTGCTTAAAAATAAATTATGTTTAGTAAAGGGCAAATCATTTTTGGAGTTTTATTCGCTATCGCTTTTATAATTGTGATGGTTTTTATGTATCGTAAAGATCTAAAACTTCATAAAATACATTATCGTGGTGTACTTTGGATTTTAATAGCTTTTATTGCTTTTATTGGACTTATTGCTTCTATTAAATTTATTTTTATGTAGATTTTTTTTATGATAATCATAAAAAAATTAAGATAAACTTCACATTATATAAGCAATCGCTTTCTATTTTGCCGTCCTTATTTTAAAATATAATGACTGTAAATTCTCCCGTTAAAAAAAGAATTTCCTCTATAGACATTTTAAGAGGTTTTGTAATGTTATTGATGCTTGTAGATCACGTTAGAGAACGCTTTTTTTTGCACATGCAAGTAAGTGATCCTTTAACTATAGAAACTACATCTTCTGGTTTGTTTTTCACAAGATTATCGGCGCATTTATGTGCTCCTATTTTTGTGTTTCTTACAGGTCTTTCTGCTTGGCTTTATGCAAATCCGAATAATAAACCTAAACGTTCTCCAAGTGGTTTTTTATTTAAACGTGGTTTATTTTTAATCTTAATAGAATTAACCTTAGTTAACTTTTCATGGTTTGGTAATTACAATAACCTATATCTACAAGTTATTTGGGCAATTGGATTAAGTATGATTTGTTTATCTGTTTTAGTAAAACTACCAATTCGATTAATTTTAGTTATAGGTTTATTAATTATATTTGGGCACAATTTATTAACTCCAATAAGTTTTGAAAATACAGATGCAGGTTACATTCCTTGGACCATTTTACACGATAGAGGCTACTTATTTACTTCAGATTGGTTTAACATAAAAATATCTTATCCTGTATTACCATGGATTGGTGTTATTGCTTTAGGTTACAGCTTAGGTAGTTTATATAGTAGTAAAACATCTAGTAAAATCAGATTAAAATCTTTAACCATTTTAGGCGCAAGTTGTTTATTTCTACTTTTAATTTTAAGAGAATTTAATATATATGGCGAAACGCTACCTTGGATAAACTACAGCAACTCAATTGATAGTTTAAAATCATTTTTAAACTATACAAAATACCCGCCATCTTTAGACTTTTTGCTATTTGGATTAGGGATTGGTTTTTTACTACTTATCGTTTTTGAAAAGTTTGAAAATAAATTAACTAACGCAATAAAAGTTTTAGGCTCTGCTCCTATGTTTTTTTATATCCTTCATCTTTATGTGTTATTATTAATTTATACTGTTTTTGTTAATCTATTTGGAGAAAATAAAGGCGACTATTTTGGATTTGACCACTTATATCAAATATGGATATTTAGTATATTATTAAGTATAGTGCTTTATTTTCCAACTAAAATCTTTGCGCGATATAAAAGAAAAAGCAAATCAAAATTGATTAAATATTTTTAAATAAAAAAGGCGCTTACAATGTAAGCACCTTTTTTATTTAAACTGTCTAATCTTAATTTTTAGTTTGTAAAAAATTGTAGTTAGCACTGTAATCTAACATTTGTCCTTCAAATGTATCTGGTTGTGTTACTTTTATTGCTGTAATTTCTCCTTCGTCATTAGTTTCAGGTACTAAAACAGGATTTACAAATCCGCTGTAAGGAGCAGATTTGAATTGTTTGTTACGTTCTAAAACTTCGGCATGGATTGCTTGATCTACTTTTACACCGTAATCTTCTACTAAAGCTTCTACTGCTGCATAATCGCCTTCTGATTTTATACGTTGTGTCTCGCGTAATAACTGACCGAATAATTCATGTAGTTTTTCATAATCATTAATATTGAAATACGTTTTACCATCACGAGTTACTTTTTCTATCACGTTATCTGCTTTTCCTTTTTCGTAAGCCCAAGCACTTACCCATTGTCTGTTACGCATATGCGCTTCTTCTACATCATCTCCTAAATTTAAACGAATTAATTGCGTCATTAAACCATTACGTATGTAACCATCGTAAGCTGCTTTTCCTACAGATTTCCAATCGTCTACTAAACCTAATTCTTGTAATTTTGGGTTGTATAAATAGTAAAGTCCAACTAAATCTGCACGACCTTCTTCTAAGGTAGATGCATAATTTTTAAGCGTCTCTTTAGTCTCACCAACTCCAGGATTTAATTGTCCTGATGCATGACCAATTACTTCGTGTAACGCTGTATGCAACTTATCTGCTAATTGCCCATATTTTTCTTCTAGTTGAAGCTCTTCTTCATCATGAACAAACTCTTTTAATCGTCCTGTGCTACCTGCATTATTGTAAGCTTCAATTATGTTTCCTAAAGATACAGACTTACTTCCTACTGCTGCTCTAATCCAGTTTGCATTTGGTAAGTTTACACCAATTGGTGTACTTGGTGAAGCATCACCAGCTTCTCCAGCAACATTAACAACTTTGTAAGTAACACCAACGACGTTTTTCTTTTTATGCTCGTCCATTAAAGGTGAATTATCTTCAAACCATTGTGCATTTTCAGATAACACTGCCATTTTTTTAGACATATCAAAATCTTTGATTTGTACGATAGTTTCGTAACTTCCTCTATATCCTAATGGATCGTTATACACTTCAATAAAACTATTAATGTAGTCTATATCACCATCGGTAGCAGCAGTCCAAGCAACGTTGTAATCGTCCCAAGTTTGTAAATCTCCTGTTTTGTAATATTCGATTAACAATCCTAATGCATTTCCTTGGGCTTCATTTTCGGCAACACTTTTTGCTTTTTCTAACCATTTAATAATTTCGTCAATTGCGCTTCCGTATAATCCACCAGATTTATACACGCGTTCTTTTAATTGACCGTTTTCTTTTACTAATTGCGAGTTTAAACCAAAAGATAATGGCTTTTCTGGATTAGGAGATTTTTTTTGTTTGTAAAAAGAAATAACATCTTCATTAGTCACATTTGGACCATAAAAATTAACTGCAGAAAGCGCTACATTATCTACGCCTTTTGCTTGATTAACTTTTTTAAGGTCTTGATCATTAAAGATTACATCAAACGCTTCGACTTCTAAAGTTGTTTCTGTTTCTGCTAATAATTGCTTTAAATAATCTGAAGAAAACTCAGGTTTAAGTTTGTCATTAGAATAATGATGATGAATACCATTACTAAACCATACACGCTTTAAATATGTAGTAAATGCTTGCCAATCTGCTGTAGTTTTATCACCTTCATACGTTTTATAAACATTTTCTAAAGCTGCTCTAATAGCTAAGTTATGTCTGTAGTTTTGATCCCACATTATATCACGACCAGCTAATCCAGCTTGTGTTAAATAATAAGCTAATTCTTGTTGTTTTAAGCTAAGATTATCCCAACTCGGGATTTTGTAACGTAAGATTTTTATATCAGCAAAAGTATCTACGTTATAATCAAAAGTAGATTCTTTTTTAACTGAAGTGTCTTCGGTTGTTTGTGCTTTTTTGTCTTCTCCACAAGAAAATAAAAGTGAAGTCATTAATGCAGCACTAAATATTGTTTTTAGTTTCATTGAATAAAATTTTTAAAAGTGCTTAAAGATATAAATATTTAACCTATTAAATTTGATTATATTTGAATTACTAACCACAAATTTTATAGGTAATGAAATTCTTAAAATATATATTTTTCGTCTTACTAATTGCCATTATTGCAGTATCTATTTATGTAGCTGTTCAACCTAGTAATTTTGAAGTTTCAAGAACTAGAATAATCAATGCGCCTTCTGGAGTTGTGTATAATAATGTTGCCGATTTAAAACTTTGGGAAAATTGGTCTCCTTGGAAAGAAAAAGATCCAACAATGAAGATTATGTACAACGACCAAACCAAAGGTGTTGGCGCAAGCTACAGTTGGACAGGAAAAGATGGAAATGGCAACATGAAAATTATTAATACAAATCCACCAAAATCTATAGAACACCAATTACAATTTGAAGATTATGATCCTTCTAAAATCAATTGGACTTTTACACCAACTAACGACGGAAAAACCGAAGTTAAATGGCAAATGAATAGCGAAAATATCCCTTTTATGTTTAAAGCATTTGGTTTAATGTCTGGCGGATTTGATAAAATGATTGGTCCTGATTTTGAGCGCGGATTAGAAAAATTAGATAGCGTTACAACAGCTCAAATTAGACAATATAATATTGAAGTTAATGGTGTTACAGAACATAGTGGCGGTTATTACTTATACAACACAACGTCTTGTAAGATTAGTGACTTTCAAAAAAAAATGGCAGAAATGCTACCTAAAGTTGGACAGTTTGTCGCAGAAAATAATATTACAGTTTCTGGATCTGCATTTGTAATTTATCACAAATGGGATGAAGAAAATAATACTGTTATGTTCTCTTGTGCAATGCCAACACCAAATAAAGTAGTTACTACAACAAGTGACATTTTAACTGGTCAATTAGAACCTTTTAAAGCTGTAAAAACGACTCTAAAAGGCGATTACAGCAACCTAAAAGAAGCTTGGGATAAAGGCATGAAATATATAGAACAGTACAATCTTGTTTTTGATGAAGATGGTGTTGCTATTGAAAGCTACGTTACCGATCCATCAAATGAGCCTAACCCTGCAAAATGGATTACAGAAATCTATATGCCTGTAGAATAGCATGAAGCAACTAGTATTAGTTTTTATTGGTGGTGGCTTTGGTAGCGTATTACGTTTTATTATTGGTAAATGGCTAAACAGCAATCAAACAGGAATACCTTATGGTACATTTTTAGCTAATATTTTAGGTTCGCTTTTAATTGGATTTATTTTAGGATATGCCTTAAAAAATAATAGCCTAAACCAGAACCAAACCTTATTATTAGCAACTGGTTTTTGTGGCGGCTTCACTACCTTTTCTACCTTTGCTTATGAAAATCATTTGTTTTTAAAAAGTGGCGACTTTACTAGCTTTGCTATCTATACAATTGCTAGTTTTATTTTAGGATTTTTAGCGGTGTTTTTAGGTATTTGGCTAGCTAAATAAATTATTTTTTAAACATTTTAACACCAGCTTTTACAGCAACATCAAGATAATTTTCTCTTGGAACAATTGGGCAAGAAAATTTTTCGTTATAAGCGCAATATGGGTTGTATGCTTTATTAAAATCTATTTCTATAGTATTACCTTCTGGTATTCTTAAATCTATATAACGTCCGCCGCCATATGTTGTATCTCCGTTAGTATCATCCAAAAAGGGTAAGAATAAATAATCCTCAAAGCCTTTTTTTGTCATTAACTCTTTACCTTGATAGACATTAAGTGTATATGCTTTTCCTTTTAATTTAAAGTTTAAAACACCATAAACACGCTCGTCTGTAGTTTCATTTAAGGTCCTTTTCATTTTAAACCATTTAGAGTTTGGTGTGCGTTTTAAAATTGCTTTAACCACAAAAGTACTATCAAATTGAAAAAAATCTAAACCATTAAAGTCTTGTCTATCTCTATCTGTTAAAGGCGATTTAGAAGCATCTTTAAACATGGCGTTTTGTTCTTTTTGCCAATCAGTTGCTCCTAAAATTGGTTGTTTACCTTCTTTACAAGTAAAGATTACTAGTACAAAACTGAAAATAAAAAAGAAGTTTTTCATTTTTAAAAAATTAAATTATTTAGTTTCAAAAATACGACTTATTAAAAATTTTACTTAGCTTTGATTCAAACTTTTAAGAAAAGAATGAAAAGAGTCAACACATATTGTAAGCAACAAACCACTTCTATCAAGGATTGCAATAGAAGAAGGACGCTTTATATGTTTTGACAATTTAGATATCAATTTTAAGAATATAAAAAGTCCAGCTTCATTGTTGGACTTTTCTATTTTTAAGCAGCAATGAAGTCAATCTTTTTTAAAACCAACCAAAAAAAATGAAAAGATTACTTAAACTTTATTTAAACACCTTTGATGGGCTATCAAGAGAAGTTTGGTGGCTAGCATTAATTACATTAATCAATCGTGCTGGTACGATGGTTATCCCGTTTTTATCATTATATCTTACTGAAGATTTAGAGTTCTCTCCGTCTACAGTTGGATCGATTATGGCTGCTTTTGGATTAGGATCTGTTGTAGGATCTTGGCTAGGCGGAAAATTAACCGATAAGATTGGCTACTATAAAATTATGGTATTTAGCCTTTTTGTTTCTGGGTTATTATTCGTCTTACTTCAATATTTAAAAACCGTACTAAGTTTATCCATTGGTATTTTTGTATTAATGTTAGTTGCAGATATGTTTAGACCAGCAATGTTTGTGGCATTAAGCGCATACAGTAAACCCGAAAATAAAACAAGAAGCGTTACTTTAATTAGATTAGCTATTAATTTAGGATTTTCAGCTGGTCCTGCTGTTGGCGGTTTAATAATTGCTGGATTGGGTTACAATGGTTTATTTTGGGTAGATGGTATAACTTGTATTTTGGCTACCTTACTTTTAATTCAATTATTAAATCCGAAAAAATCTAAGGTTTTAGACGAAGTTAAAGTTGAAGAGCCTTACTCGGCATACAAAGACAAAGCTTTTATTATCTTCCTCTTTGCTTTATTTTTATTCGGAGTTATGTTCTTGCAATATTTCTCTACCATGCCAATATATTACAGAGACAGTCACTTTTTAACAGAACCTGAAATTGGTTTGCTTTTAGGTGCTAATGGTTTTTTTATCTTTTTATTAGAAATGCCTCTTATAAAATGGTTAGAAAACACAAGATTTAATAAAGTAACACTTATATGGTTTGGTGCGTTATTAACAAGTTTAAGCCTTTTAATTTTAAACTTTACAACGTGGTCTGGCATACTAATTATCGGTATGTTTTTAATGACGGTTGGAGAGATGATTGCGTTTCCGTTTGCCAACGCATTTGCTTTACAACAGGCTAAAAAAGGTAATCAAGGAGAATATATGGCATTATACTCTATTGCGTTTTCTTTTGCTCATATTTTTGGTCATAAAGCAGGTTTAGAAAGTGTTAGCATGTACGGTTTTGATAACACTTGGTACATTTTTACAGCAGTTGGTGTGTTGTGCATGTTTTTACTTTTAATCTTAAAACAATTTTTAAAAGCTAAAGAACATAGTAAGTTAAGCATTTAAAACTTTGTTAATGTATATCCTCTAATCTAAGTTTTTTTATCTAATACATTAACTTTGTATTGCTTATGAAAACGACAAATTTAGACATCATCATCATTGGCGCAGGTCCAATTGGTATTGCCTGCGCTTTAAAATGCAAAAAACGTAACTGGAATTATTTAGTAATAGAAAAAGGCGCGTTAACCAATTCATTATTTAATTATCCTTTAAATATGACGTTCTTTTCTACTTCAGAAAAGTTAGAAATAGATAACATTCCGTTTATTAGCAATAACCCAAAACCTACACGTAATGAGGCTTTAGAATACTACCGAAGAGTAGTGACATCTAATCAATTAAATATTAAGTTATACGAAGAAGTATCTACTATTAAAAAGACGAATGATGACTTTAACATTGAAACAAGCAAAAACCAATACAAAGCAAAAAAGGTGATTATAGCTACTGGTTTTTACGATATTCCAAATTTGTTGAATGTACCTGGTGAAGATTTACCTAAAGTATTTCATTATTACAAAGAAGCACATCCGTTTACCTTACAAAATATAGCGGTTGTTGGTGCAAGTAACTCGTCTGTAGATGCTGCTTTAGAAATTTACCGTAAAGGCGGAAACGTAACTATGATTGTTAGAGGCGAATCTATTGGCGAACGCGTTAAATATTGGGTAAGACCAGATATTTTAAACCGAATTGAAGAAGGTAGCATTAAAGCTTATTTTAACTCTGAAATCACTAAAATTGAAGAACACCAAATTACAATTAAAACACCTGAAGGTCAAATAAACTTACCAAACGATTATGTAATTGCTTTAACTGGTTACCAACCTAACTTTAAGTTTTTAGATCAAGCTGGAATTAAATTTTCTGAAGACAAAAAACACATCCCAAATTATAATCCAGATACTATGGAATCTAACGTTGAAGGACTATATCTTGCTGGTGTTATTTGTGGCGGTATGGAAACACATAAATGGTTTATAGAGAACTCTCGCATTCATGCAAAACTAATTGCAGAAGATATTGCCTCTAAAAGCTAAAGCTTTTTTATCGCATTATTTTTTACCACATGAGATAAGATAATTTGCGTTTTACATTCGCCATAAACAATTAATTGATCAATAAAACTCTCTAAGTGCTTTTGGTTTTTTAGGATTACTTCCATAACGATGTTTTCGTTACCGGTAATTCGATAGCAATTTACCACTTCATCAAACGTTTTTACCTTTTCTAAAAACGGTTTTAGTTTTCCCATAAAAGCTTGTAATGTAATTAAGGCTTTTAACTGATAACCAACTTCAAAAGGCGATATTAATGTAATATGATTTTGAATAATCCCTAAATCTTCCATCTTCTTTATACGTTCAGAAACTGCAGGAGAAGTTATACCAACCTGCCTTCCTATTTCTGCATTAGATTGCCTAGCATTTTGCTGCAAACACCTCAAAATCTTCCAGTTAAGATTATCTATATTCATTTTTAAAGAATTTTTAAAAAATAATTTAATTATTAAAGCAAATATATGTTTTTACTTTAACATCTAAAGACGAAAACGTTATCATGTTAGTAATTTTGGTAAAAAGAAAAATTAAAATGTCGGCTCAAGTCCCTTCACACCTATCAGATTTACCCGTTTACAAACAGGCTATACAAATTTTTACACTGTCTAGAAGTATTTCGTCTTATTTAAATCAAGATTTAGCCTATTTATATGAAGATGGAAAAGAGGATAACAACATTTATTTTTCTGGAGATATTGTGCAACAATCTGAATCTCTAGCTCCAGAAATTATTAATGCCGAATTGCAACGCCATTCTGATAAAAAACACAAACATGCAGCATCTGTTAGACGATTAACTAATAGACTTTACAGAAACTGTAAACGACTAGAAAGGTGTAATAGTAATGGTAAAGACTTTCTTCCGTTGTTAAAAAAAGAACTAAGAGTATTTAGAAAGTTACAACGTAATTGGATGATGACGCTTTAATTGCAAATCTTACAATCGTCCTTATCCTTTAACTCGCCAACCAAATAACCATCATTGTTCATTTCGTAACCACAACAATCCATAAAGCCTTGTGCTATTTGCTTTCTTCCACGCTGTATTTGAGATTTTACGGTAGACTAGGAAAGGTTTAAACGCTTAGCGACTTCTTTTTGTTTTAAACCCATAATGTCTGACAAGAAAATAGGTTCTCTGTATTTTTTAGGAAGATTGACCAAAATACCTCTTAAGCAATCTTTTTCTGTATGCTCATGGTTTTCAAAAGTTTCTGTTACTTCAAAATCATTTAGTTCTACTTTAATTTTTTTAGTTTTAAAGTAGTCCATAAGTGTATAGCGCGCCACAGAAAATAACCATGGTTTTAGTTTATCATCATTCTTTAAGGTTTGTAATTTGTTATGTACTTTTATAAAGGTCTCTTGCAAAATATCATCTGTAACACTTTCATCTTTAGTTTTACTTAAGATAAAGCCTTTAATATCTTGCGAATAGGTATCCCAAACGTGCTTTGTAGTCATACTTTAATATAAAAAAATCAGCTTAAATTTTCAAAAAAAACTTAAGCCGATTTTAGGTTTAACAATTACAATTTGTACATGTACAATTTTGACAAGTACAGTCTGCACATCTTCCGTTATTACAAGGTTCGCAATTACAATTACAAGATTTATCTGTTTTCATAAATGAATAAATTTTTAGGGTTCACTTAATAGACGATAAAACTTTAAAAAAGATGCATAATTCTTACGTTATTTTGGTAATTCAACTTTATTTATAGTGAAATTTAAGTCACTTATATCGCCTGAAGCCTCGTTAATTCTAGAATTGGTGTAGTACAAATACCCATCGTAAATACTAAAAGTATCTGCCCATTTTACCTTATCGCCTTCAATTAATGTTTTAATAGTGCCGTTTGGTGTGATATAATCAATTTTATTGTCTTCTAAATCGGCATAATACAGATTACCTTTTTGGTCAAAAATCATTCCGTCTGGCGCTGCTGTTTTGGCTTCAAATTTTACGGACGCTTCAATTTTAGACTTGTCTTTTAAATTGAAACTACTCACAGGAATAGAGTATAAACTGTAGCCTGTTAGCGCGTGGTAAAATAAGCGTTGCTTTTTTTGGTCAAACGCTATTCCGTCAGAATGTACTGTATTTTTCCAAACGATGTTATCAAACGTAAGCTCAGAGACTTCCGCTGTTGTACTTTTGTGGTTATCTAAAATTCGGGTACTTTTTCCTGTGTTTAAATCTAAAGCGACTAATCCTGCGTGACCAGAATCTGTAAAATATAGTTTATTATTTACCTTATCTACACGCAAATCGTTAATGTAAGAATCGCTATGATAACTATCTTTATCTAACTTGTAAGTTTGCTCTAAAGTATTAGTCTTTAAGTTGAATACAAACACTCTTGGCGCATCTACAACACCAGAAAATTTAGGATTTCTCGTATCTAAAACATATAATTTATCCTCAAAAGCAACTACAGATTGTACACCTAAAAATTGATCCTCTTTTGGCTGATCGTCTGGTTGCCATAAATTCCAAATATCACTTGGGTAAGCCTTAAAAGAACCATCTTCAAACACCTCGACTACAGAATATTTAACCGTATCACGCCATCTAGGAAAGTTAGCAAATACACGACCGTTTTCTGTAACTGTTACACCTGTAACTTGTTGACCTTTAAAACTTGCGACTTCGATAATCTCTTGCTTATTTTCAGAAGTTGATTCTGTTGCTTTAGCGGCTTCTGCTTCTTTTTGTGTATCATTTTTACAAGCAAAAATCGACATAAAAAATAGCGATAATATGAATAATCTTTTCATTTTAACTCTTTTATTTGTCTTCATTTGCATAAGCACCAGAAGAATAGGTTAACTCGTAACTGTGTGTATAAATCTCAAAAACAATCCCAAAAGGATCTTCTACATAACACATTTTATAAGGCTTATCGTTTGGATAATATTCTCTAATTGGCATACGTTGTTTTCCGCCAGCAGCAACAATTTTTTCAATTAAACCTTCAATATCTGGGTCTTGCACACAAAAATGAAACAAACCTGTATTAAATGGATTAAATTCTGGTGCTTCTTTTTTTCCGTGAGGAAAACTAAATAGCTCTACACCTATACCGTCTGACGTTGCCAAATGTGCAATTTCAAAAGTTTCCCAATCGTCGCCAAAAACATCTATACACATTTGCCCTATAGCGGTATCGGTTTCTTTTTTTACTAAAGATGGCGGCATAATGGTGTACCAACCCATCACTTCTGAGTAAAATTTTGCAGCTTTATTAATATCTGGTACTGTAATACCAATGTGCGAAAATCGTTTTGGATATGTTGTCATAACTTTGTTTTATAATTATAATAGCTAGCAAAGTTATTTGGTAATTAAAAGAAAGTATGTTATAGGTATTATAAAATTTAAGATTTCACCTTCACCATTCTAGCATTAAACATAAAGCTATCTTGATACGCTGCTATTTTAGAATTGAAATTTTCAGAGAAAATTACAAACTGCGCTTTGGGTGTACTTTCGGTTAATCTTAAAATGTAATTATGATTGTTGTCTCTATTTATAAAATCTGCATCATGTACCACAAACAGTTTTAACTCACCAGTATGCACGCTATTTAAGTGATATAATTTGCTTAACTGTTTTGGTGTTGCTATTAAAATATCTACACCATAATAAATATCTTCGCGTTGCGTTTCTAAGTTTTTAGCGGCATATGCACAATACAATCGTAAATCTGTATTTGCTGTAAAGGCTTCAAATTTTTCTTTTAATTGTAAGGCTTCTTGTTTGTCCTTTACCAAAATTAATGCTCTTGGCGAGTCTTCAAAAGCTTCTGCTTTTAATTTTTGAATCACAGAAATAATTAAAGCGGTCGTTTTACCACATCCTTTTGGTCCAATGCCATAAACACTTGCACCACTTTTTATAATGGGTAATATTTTTTTCTGAAAAGCATTAGGCTGTTCAATACCTAATGTTTCCAAAGATTCTTTTAATAAAGGATGGTATTTTTTGAAGGACATAATTATTATTTGCTACGAAAATAGGGATTAAATAACGTATAAAGAAAAACACCATAATTAAAAATGTAATTATGGTGTTTAGTTTTATTTTATTGTGTATCTAAAATTCTATCTACTTACATGTTTCTCCTGTATTGTCCACCAACTTCAAACAACGCCGAAGTAATTTGTCCTAAACTACAGACTTTACAAACATCCATTAAAGCTTCAAAAATATTTTCGTTGTTAATGGCTTTTTGCTGAAGATCTTTTAACAAGCTTTCAGTATCATTTCCTTTGTGTAGATTTTCTAAAGTTTTAATTTGATTTTGCTTCTCTTCTTCTGTTGCTCTAATCACTTCCGCAGGAATTACAGTTGGAGATCCTTTACTACTTAAGAAGGTATTTACACCAATTATTGGGAAATCTCCGTTATGCTTCAACGTTTCATAATACAAGCTTTCTTCTTGAATTTTACTACGTTGGTACATGGTTTCCATAGCGCCTAAAACGCCACCACGTTCTGTAATACGATCAAATTCTGCTAAAACTGCTTCTTCAACTAAATCGGTTAATTCTTCGATAATGAAAGAGCCTTGTAACGGATTTTCATTCTTCGCTAATCCTAATTCTTTGTTGATAATTAACTGAATTGCCATAGCACGACGTACAGATTCTTCTGTTGGTGTTGTAATCGCTTCATCATATGCATTAGTATGCAACGAGTTACAGTTATCGTAAATCGCGTAAAGTGCTTGCAACGTTGTACGAATATCATTAAAATCAATCTCTTGCGCGTGTAAACTACGACCAGATGTTTGGATGTGATATTTTAACATCTGAGCTCTAGCATTAGCTCCGTATTTATTTTTTAAAGCTTTTGCCCAAATACGTCTTGCTACACGACCAATTACAGCGTATTCTGGATCAATTCCGTTTGAAAAAAAGAAGGATAAGTTTGGTCCAAACTTATTAATATCCATACCACGACTTAAATAATATTCCACGTAAGTGAAACCGTTTGACAACGTCAATGCTAACTGCGTAATTGGATTTGCTCCTGCTTCTGCAATATGGTAACCAGAAATAGATACCGAATAAAAGTTACGTACATTATTATCTATAAAATACTCTTGCACATCACCCATTAAACGTAATGCAAACTCAGTTGAGAATATACACGTATTTTGAGCTTGATCTTCTTTTAAAATATCGGCTTGTACGGTTCCTCTTACTTGAGCAATAGTTTTGGTTTTAATATCGTTATAAACAGCTTCTGGTAAGACTTGATCACCAGTTACACCTAATAACATTAACCCTAAACCATCGTTACCTTCTGGTAAATCTCCGTGGTATTTTGGTCGTTCTACGCCTTTATCTTTGTATATCTTAGCTATTTTAGCTTCAACGTCTTTTTCAAGACCATTTTCTTTAATGTAAATCTCACATTGTTGGTCTATTGCGGCATTCATAAAAAAGCCTAACAACATTGGTGCAGGACCATTAATGGTCATACTTACCGATGTTTTTACATCTGCTAAATTAAATCCTGAATACAGTTTTTTAGCATCGTCTAAACAGCAAATGCTTACACCTGCATTACCAATTTTACCGTAAATATCAGGACGTAAATCTGGATCGTTACCATAAAGTGTTACACTATCAAAAGCTGTAGATAAACGCTTTGCTGGCATACCTTGACTTACATAATGAAAACGCTTATTGGTACGTTCTGGTCCGCCTTCGCCAGCAAACATACGTGCTGGATCTTCGCCTTTACGTTTAAACGGATATAATCCAGATGTATATGGGAATTCTCCTGGTACATTTTCTTGTAACGTCCATTTTAAAATATCGCCCCAAGCTTGATACTTAGGCAACGCTACTTTTGGAATTTGTAAATGCGAAAGCGACTCGGTATGCGTTTCAATCTTTATTTCTTTATCACGAACTTTAAAACTATAAATTGGCGCTTTGTATTTGTTTACTTTGTCTTCCCAACCTGTGATGACTTCCCAATTGTATGGATCTAAGTTTAGTTTGACACGGTCAAATTCTGCGATAAGCATTTTAATGAAGTCCTTATTTTCTGAAGAATCTATAGATATTGATTCTGAAGAAATTCCAGATTTATCCAATTCTGGTGTTTTATCTAAAACAGACTCTAAAGTCTTATAAATTCCATATAATTTTTGTGCAACTTCAACTTGAACTTCTGCAGTATTATCATAAGCACGATTACTTTCTGCTATTTCTGATAAATAACGCGTACGGTTTGGTGGAATAACAAAAACCTTCTCACTCATTTGATCTGTAATTTCAAATGTCGAATTTAAATCGGCTTCAGTGTTTTCAACTAACTTATCCATTACCGTTTTGTACAACGTATTCATTCCCGGGTCATTAAACTGCGATGCGATAGTCCCGAAAACAGGTAATTTATCTTGTGGAATGTCCCAAAGGTTATTGTTACGCATGTATTGTTTACGCACATCTCTTAAAGCATCTAACGCGCCTCTTTTATCAAACTTATTGATAGCTACTAAGTCTGCAAAGTCAAGCATATCAATCTTTTCTAGCTGTGTTGCAGCACCAAATTCTGGCGTCATCACGTAAAGTGAAACATTAGAATGTTCTATAATTTCGGTATCAGATTGACCAATACCAGACGTTTCTAAAATAATTAAATCGTATTCGGCAGCTTTTAAAACCTCAACCGCTTCATTAACATATTTTGATAAAGCTAAATTAGATTGACGCGTTGCCAAACTACGCATATACACTCGTGGTGAATTAATGGCATTCATACGAATACGGTCACCTAACAATGCGCCACCAGTTTTACGTTTAGAAGGATCTACAGAAATTAAACCAATAGTTTTTTCAGGAAAATCGATTAAAAAACGTCTAACAAGCTCGTCTACCAAACTAGATTTTCCTGCGCCACCAGTACCGGTAATTCCTAAAACTGGTGTTTTTGATGTTTTATTTTTATTATGTATTTGATCTAAAGTATTTTTAGCTACTTCTGGGAAATTCTCGGCAGAAGAAATTACTCGCGCTAAATCTTTTGGGTTTTTCTTTGCTAAATCTTCAACTTTTACATCCAGCTTATCTCCTATTGCAAAGTCCGATTGCTTCACAAGATCATTAATCATACCTTGTAATCCTAGCTCACGACCATCGTCTGGCGAGTAGATGCGTGTAATACCGTAATCCATTAATTCTTTAATTTCAGAAGGAAGAATTACTCCGCCGCCACCGCCAAATATTTTGATGTGTCCAGCTCCTTTTTCATTTAAAAGGTCGTACATGTATTTAAAATACTCGTTATGACCACCTTGATAAGATGTTAAGGCAATAGCATTTACATCTTCTTGAATAGCTGTGTTTACAACTTCTTCTACACTACGGTCATGACCTAAGTGAATAACTTCTACGCCGGTAGATTGTATAATACGGCGCATGATATTAATAGATGCATCGTGCCCATCAAAAAGTGATGCTGCAGTTACGATACGTACTTTATGTTTTGGTTTATATGGTGCGATTTGTTCCATTCGTAAAAATCTATCTTTTTATGAGCTGCAATTTACGGATAATTCAAAAAAATTGCGATTAAAATTAAAATATTCTAAAAGAATAAATAAAGATTTTTTTTAGCCTCATTTATAGTAATTTAGTTAACCAACTATACGAGTTATCAATGACTAAAATAACGCTTTTAATTAATTGTAATGACCAATCTGGTATTATTGCAGCTGTCACCAATTTTATAGCTAACAATAACGGAAACATTGTTTACATTGACCAACACGTAGACCGAGAGCAAGATATATTTTTTATGCGTCTAGAAAGTGAGTTTGAACAATTTAACATGACAGCTTTTAAAGCTAATTTTAAATCTGTTTTAGCCGATAAATTTAAAATGAAATGGCGCATTTACGATACCGAAGATGTGCCTAATATGGCTATTTTTGTTTCTAAATATGATCATTGCTTATACGATATTTTAGGACGTTATAATAGCGGTGAACTATTTGTAAAAATACCTTTTATTATAAGTAATCACAACGACTTAAAACCAATTGCAGACAGCTTTAACATACCGTTTTATCATATTCCTGTTACTAAAGACACGAAAAAAGAAGCCGAAACAAAGCAATTAGAGTTATTAAAAAAACACAATGTAAACTTTATTGTTTTAGCGCGTTATATGCAAATTGTTTCTAATAGATTAATTGATGTGTATCCCAATAAAATTATAAATATACATCACTCTTTTTTACCTGCTTTTGTCGGCGCAAAACCTTATCATAGTGCTTATAAACGTGGTGTTAAAATTATTGGTGCAACAAGCCATTATGTGACTGAAGATTTAGATGCTGGTCCAATTATTGAACAAGATGTAGAACGAGTGTCTCATACACATTCTATTGAAGATTTAATTGCCAAAGGAAGAGATCTTGAAAAAATAGTTTTAGCTAACGCTATAAAACTACATTTAAAAAGAAAAGTTATGGTGTTTAACAATAAGACTGTTATTTTTTCTTAATCCTTAGCCTAGCAAAAACGATTGAGGCTTTGTTGAAGCTCTTTTTGTGTTGTTGCACCTATGCAACACAAAAAAGCGACTGCCGAAAGCGTGGTATTTTGTTGAATTTACGTTGCAGACAACGTAAGTTTAACAAAATATTTGCCCTAATAATTAGTACCTTTACCGACTAAATATTTTACTATGAAACGAATTTTTGCTCTACTATTATTAATTTCTGTTACCTCTTGTGCAGAACTACAACAAGTTGTTAACCAATTACCACAAGGAGGAACGGTATCTGAATTAGATATTGCTAATGGTTTACGCCAAGCTTTAGATTTAGGGATAGACAAACAAGTCTCTAAATTAACACAAAAAGATGGGTTTTATAAAAACGAATTGGTTAAAATTTTATTACCTGAAGAATTACAAAAAGTAGATAAAGCGTTACGCGATATTGGATTAAGCAGTCTTGCAGACGAAGGTATTAAAGCGCTTAACAGAGCTGCTGAAGATGCTGTTAGTGAAGCTACACCTATCTTTGTTAATGCTGTTAAAGGGATTACTTTTAATGATGCTAAAAACATTTTGTTAGGTAATGACACCGCTGCAACAGATTATTTAGAAGGCAGAACTAAAACTGAGCTTTACAACAAATTTAATCCGGTGATTAAAAATAGTTTTGATAAGGTTGGCGCTGATCAAATTTGGGCTAATTTAATTACAAAATATAATGCTATACCTTTTACTAATAATGTAAATCCAGACTTAACAGATTATGTTACTAACGAAGCATTAGAAGGTGTTTACACTATGATTGCTGTTGAAGAAGGAGAAATAAGAAACAAGGTTAGCTCTAGAGGTACAGAATTATTAAAAAAGGTTTTTGCACTACAAGACTAACTTTATATAATAATTGCATAATGTTAAGGTAACATTTAAACTAGCAATTTGTCACATCTTTGCACTGCAAAAGTGAAGGAGTTATCTCATTTTCTTTTACTTGAGTTAGTTTAGTTAGTTATTAAAAGAGTCTGTTTTGAAGAAAAAGCGAATGGACTCTTTTTTTTATCAAAAAATTAGAGATTTATTTTTTTTCTTCAAATAAATAAACTAATTTAAATAACTGAAAATCAACCTCTAAAAGTTATGAGTCGTAGAGATAAATTAAAACAACAGCAGTTAAAACTTAACAAACGTTACAAACAACTTGTTGAAGAAGCTTATAATTTGCGTCAAACTAATCATGAAGAAAGCGACTTATCTGAATATAGAGCTTTAAAGCTTTTAGATAAGCTTAATAAACTTAAGTTTTTAGTTAGAGATAGTCCTCAATCGCTTTCTTAACTCTATAAAATAATCAAACGCTTTTATAAGTCTAGAGCCATACCACGAAAAATATTCTCCGTCTACAAAAACGGTTTTTGCGTGGTGTGTTTTACGTCCAATTTCAAAAGCGTGTTCATCTTTAAAAGGATAAGGTTCGCTAGACAAAAAGACAATTTCTGGATCGCCTTGTAATCTTATTTTTTTTAGTTCGACTTCTGGATAACGCTCTAAATTTGCGTAAATATTTTGATATTTATTTAGCTCTAATAAATGATTAATAAACGTATTGTTTGCTGCTACCATCCATGGTTCTCTCCAAATAAAATAGGCGACTTTTAAAACTTTTTCGGCTTTAATAAATGTTTCAAAATTATTTAAATGAAATCGTATTTTATCTGAAATACGTTGCGCGTTAGTGCGTTTTTTAAAAATTACACCATAATCGTTTATCAAATCCAAACAGTCTTGTATAGTTACAATATCTGACACATGAACTTGACAAATCTCTTGACAAGCTTCTACAATTTCTGGCGTATTTTCTTCTTTATTACATAGAATAATATCAGGATTAAGCTGCTTTATCTTTTCTATTTTAATGTTTTTTGTACCACCTACAACTTGTTTTGTACTTTTAAAATGAAGTGGATGCACACAAAATTTTGTAATACCTACAATGCTTTCTTCTAAACCTAAATCATAAAGTAGTTCGGTTTGAGAAGGTACTAAACTAACAATACGTTTTGGCGTAACACTTATATCAATATGATTACCTAAATGGTCTGTCATTATGATTCTAAAATGGCTTGCATTTGCTTTTGTAACTCTTCAGCTTTTTGTGCTGCTGCTTGTGCAAAGTCTTCTTGGTTTGAAGCATAGATAATACCTCTTGACGAGTTAATTAACAAACCTACATCTTTGGTCATACCATATTTACATACGTCTTGAAGGTTACCGCCTTGCGCACCGACACCAGGAACTAATAAGAAACTATTTGGTATTATTTGTCTAATTTCAGATAAATACTCAGCTTTTGTAGCACCAACTACGTACATTAAGCTTTCAGAATTAGCGTATGTTTTAGAGGTTTCTAACACTTGTTTGTAAAGCTCTTTACCATCAACAAGTTTAGTTTGAAAATCAAAAGCACCTTGATTAGAGGTTAACGCTAAAAGTATGGTGTGTTTGTCTTTAAATGCTAAAAAAGGCTCGACTGAATCTTTACCCATATATGGAGCTATGGTTACACTATCAAACGCTAAATCTTCAAAAAAGGCTTTAGCGTACATAGTGCTAGTATTACCAATATCACCACGTTTTGCGTCTGCTATTGTAAAAATTTCTGGGTGATTTTTGTTTATATAATTAATTGTTTTTTCTAAAGCTTGCCAACCTTTTAAACCATACGCTTCAAAAAATGCAATATTTGGTTTGTATGCCACACAAAGATGATGTGTTGCATCTATTATAGCTTTATTAAACTCGAAAATAGGATCTTCGGTTTGTAAAAGATGCTGTGGTATTTTATTTAAATCTACATCTAATCCCACACAAAGGAAGGATTTCTTTTTTTTGATTTGGTCTATTAGTTGTTGTGTTGTCATGTTTATTTATAACCCGAAAAGATTTTATAAAAAAAGCCTCAAAAAGAGGCTTATATTTTTTAATTATTACTTGCTTTAGAATACGATTTACCTTTTTTATAGATTGGTATTTTTAAACCAGCGTATATATTTGCTGCTTGACTTGAATCTGATAACAGATTAGTTAAAATTGTTTGAGACCCAATAAATAATGGTCCTGCTCTAAAACCAAAACCTGCTTGAAAACCACTGTATTCTGATACTCCTAAAGGTAAATAAACACTTACCCATTTACGCTCAAATCTTGGCGTAAGTGTAAATGTATTGTCTATTGAGTTTGTGTTAACTTCTCCTTTTTTTCTTAATGATAAATCACTTCTAAAGTTTAAGAAGAATTGAGAGTCTAAATTATAATCTGCTGTTATATGCAATGCTGTTGGAAGCAATACTTTTGTTGCATTTCTTTCTTCTACTAAGGTGTAGAATGCATCTAGTTTATCTTCAAAATCTTCTTCAGAATTAAACTGTGCTTCATTAATAGAGTTAGTAACATCATAAACTTTTACATCTGCATCTTTGTAGTTAATGCTTCCTATATCTGTTATGCTTATTCCTAATTTAAGTTTGTATGCTGCGTTAGACATATTGTCTATATCTAAAGGATCTTTTCGCCACTCGTAAATAAAACCTAAATCTGCACCTAAACCTTGCGCGTTATCTTCTAGTTTAAAATCGCCATCTCCATCTGCACTAAATGCATTAGAGCTTCCGTATTGTATGGTTCCTGTTGATGTTATTTGTCCATCTCCATTTATAAAAGTATTAGCATTATAATCTACAAGTAAGTTAGACCCTATGGTGTAAGCATTACCAAAACCTCTTAAATACTTTATCGTTGCGCCTCCTTTTAAATAGTGTTGATTATTATCTAACAATACATGTCCGTAAGCAACACCAAACTCTGCCCAACCGTGTGTAGTTATTGTAAAATTATCTTCTTCTATTGTGAAGTCTGAGTTATCATCAAAGTTGTCTTCTACATTTTCAAATAAAACACCACTTAGCTCATTAACGTTAGAAAAAACTCTACCTCTTGTAATGATACCAATACTTGATTTAGGCGAAAGATTAACCATAAAAGACGGTCCCATTACATCTGCACTTATAGTGAAGTTGTTATTATCTTTAGGTTCTGTTCTTGAATCGTCAAAGTCTTCACCTGAAAATAACTCGTTAAAATCTGCAACAAAATAATCATTATTAAATGTTGATGACGCTGATGCTAAGTTTATTTCAGTTCTAAATTTTGAGTTTACAATATTTGCTGGGTTTAATGCAACACCATGCAAACCAGAATAGTTATCTGAAGTATAACCTATAAATGACTGTGCATTGGCTATATTACAAACCAATAGTATAATAGCGATTTTTAAGAGTTTCATTTTAATTGGTTTAGTTAAGGTTAAATAGTCTCGTCACTAGCTTTTAACTTTTCAGTGTTTTCTGCTAATTGTAACTCGTCTATAATTTTTTGGATATCTCCATTAACGATGTTCGATAAATCGTATAAAGTTAAGCCAATACGATGGTCTGTAACACGTCCTTGTGGATAGTTGTAAGTTCTAATCTTTGCACTTCTGTCACCACTTGTCACCATTGTTCCTCTTAAAGCAGCTTCTTCTTCCATCTTTTTTGCTAACTCTAAATCGTATAATCTAGAACGTAATACTTTAAAAGCTTTTTCTTTGTTTTTATGTTGCGACTTTTGGTCTTGACATTGTGCTACTAAACCTGTTGGTGTATGTGTTAAACGTACTGCAGAATAGGTTGTGTTTACAGACTGTCCTCCTGGTCCTGAAGAACAGAAATAGTCTATACGTACATCTTTAGGGTCTATTTCTACATCAAACTCTTCTGCTTCTGGAAACACCATGCAAGTTGCTGCACTAGTATGTACACGTCCTTGAGTTTCGGTTTGTGGTACACGTTGTACACGATGTACACCTGCTTCAAATTTTAATGTACCGTAAACGTCTTCTCCAGATACTTCAAATTGAATTTCTTTAAAACCACCATTTGTACCTTCGCTATAATCTACAACGTCTACTTTCCAACCTTTACCTTCGCAATACTTAGTGTACATTCTAAATAAGTCACCAGCAAAGATACTAGCTTCGTCTCCACCAGTTCCTGCACGTAATTCGACTACCGCATTTTTAGAATCTTGTGGATCTTTTGGTATTAGAAGCATACGTATTTCTTCTTCTAATTTAGGGATACCTGTTTTAGCATCGTCGTATTGCATTTTAGCCATTTCGACCATTTCGGCATCGCTTCCGTCAGAAATAATTTCTTCTGCTTCTTTTAAGTTATTGGTAAGTTCTATATACTCTTCGCGCTTATCCATTAATACACGAAGGTCTTTATATTCTTTATTTAACTCTACATAACGCTTTTGATCTGATATAATATCTGGTTGGATTATTAAATCGCTAACCTCATCAAAACGTTGTTTTACAATTTGTAACTTCTCTAACATCTATCTTTTTTGTTGAAAAACAAAAATACGATAATTTATGAATTTGCAATATTTAATTATCCTGATCAAACACTAAATAATTAATACATATCTTTATTACAAACAAAAACTATTTTTACAGCACACATGACCAAACAATTAAAAAGTATTTTCTATTTGTATAAATCGTTTTTTATCTGGTCATTACTTATAAATTTAATTTTTGTTTTGCTACAAATTCCTGATATAAAGCTTATTTTAATTGTTAAAATTTTATTACTTCTTTTTACCTATTACGTAATGATTAAAACTTACGGAAACCAAAAATTGATGCTGTATAAAATTTTAGGTATTTCTAATTTTAAGTTATTTGCGTCTATATATATAATCGATCTTATTTTTAACATATTATTTTTCTCTTTAATTAACTTTATAACTATATAAATTTTGGTTTTAGAAATAGATAATATCGAATTATATTTTAAAGATAAACACATTTTAAATGGAATTTATCTAAGAGCTGAAACAGGTAAAATCACAAGTATTTTAGGTAGAAACGGATCAGGAAAAAGTAGCCTAATCAACATAGCTTTTGGAACATTAAAAGCTAAATATTGCAATATTAGAATTGATAAAAAACCGCTGATAAAAAAACTATATCTAACTAAAAGAGCAGCATTTTTACCTCAGTTTCATTATACACCAAATCATTCTAAAATAATTTCTATTTTTAACCTATTTAATGTGAAATGGAATAATTTTATTGAAAATTTTCCTGAGTTTTCTAATCTCAAACATTCAAAATTTAATAAGCTCTCTGGTGGACAAAGAAGAATTATTGAAATTTATTTAATCTTAAAAAAAACTTCTGAAATTATTTTTTTAGATGAGCCTTTTTCTAACATTTCACCTTTATATATTGAAAAAATAAAAAGCCTTCTTGAAATAGAGAAAAAACAAAAAGTAATCATTTTGACAGATCATAACTATGAAGTCGTCATAGACATTTCTGATGAAATTTATTTACTTAAAAATGGATGTACTAAACTAATTAAGAACATTAATGAATTAGAGGATTACAACTATTTAATTCCGGGTACTTTAAACTAAAAAGTAAACTTTTTAAAATATATAATTATTCAAAAAGTTTATTTTCTTGATCATCTAGCTCATTAGTATAAATGAGGTAAAATGTCATATAAAAAAATCCTAAAAAGTAGTAAAATCTCTCTAAATAATTAAAGAAATAAATATCAAAGTAATTAGCTACATAGCCTGAAACATCTGCAAACATGATTAAGTAAACAAAAGTAGTAAAATAGAAAGCTCTTTTTGAAGCGTACCTGAAGTAATAATTAGCTACAAAAGTACCTACTAATACCAAAACAAATCCATATATAAAAAGTAAGGTCAACTCTAAATTAGATGCTGTTTTTAGAGATACTTGATATAACGACCTAATACCGATAAGTATATTTAGTATTGCTATTGCTGAAACTATTAATACATCTCTTATTTTTACGTTTAAAAAATTAGTCTTTTTTAAAACTCTTTGCAATAAAAGCAGGTAGGCAGATATCTTTACAACAAAATAGTACTCTGGGATAAGCGGACTATCAAAGTAAAGATCTAAAATATCTGCAAATAAAAGCAGACACACAAAAGAAAGTATTAGATAGTCTTTAATAGTGAAAAGTAAAAAATATATTAGAATAAATAATACAGATATAGCTCTAACAGTTCTAAAAGTTAGCACATCAAAAAAATATACTGATAATAAGTTGACTATTAAGAGTAATGCGATAACAACTTTTATGGCTTGTTTAGAATTCATTAAAAACCCTACTTAATTGGAAAAGGTGTTTTGTAAACTGACACATCTTTTTAATAGACCGCAGCAGATTTTAACAAAAACCTATTAAAAGAAGCAACCATTAAATATACTAAAAATCTACAACAACTCCTATACCTAAAAGTTGTTTCCATTGTATAGATGCACCGCGTTCTATAGCATCTGCTTCTTCGGTCTCGGCTTCTTCTATAATTTTAATGTCATTATCATATTTAATATGAGAGCCTAACGTAGCTTTTACAAAATTGTTTACTTTAAAGTCAAATACTACTTCCCAATCTACATCAATATTACCAAAGCTGTTTAAATAATCTGTATACAAGCTTAACTGGTTACGTAGGTAAATATTCTCCATAACTTGAGCTTCGTAGGCATTGGTTATTAAAATTCCCATTTCGGTCCGCATCATTTCTCCATCTTGTATTTTATTACCGTCTATATCATAAACTGCTGGTGCTACACCAAAAGCACCATTGTCTGCTAATTTTTGGTCTAAAACAAATGTCCCCTTAAAGGTTAGAGGCGATAAATAAAACGATAGTTTTTCTATATTTTTCCCATACTCTGCTCCTCCTCCTACAAACACATATCCTGGTGCCATAAAACGAGAAATAGGATTATCTCTGTTAGGATAATTATACCCATTAGAGTATTGTGTTTTAAAGTTAAATCTACCTGAAAAATACCAATTAGAGATAGTGTCTTTTCTGTAACCAATTGTAGAGATCAACTCAAGTTCGTCTTCAGTTTTTCTTAGTAATTGATCTTCTTGCTTATTAATACCATAACGTGTTCTTATAGCATTAAACCATATTAAATTATTCTTCTTGTAACGTAAGCTAGAATTTAGAGCTAAAAGTGCCGAAATTGAATTAGCACCACCAGCACTCCAGTTTACAAACGTAACCTCGTTTATATCTAAACCTACACGATTAACTTGTTTCCAAGTTAAAGTATCTAAGGTTTTTACAATCGAATCTGTTTCTTGCGCTTGTGTTATTTGGGATACACAAACAGCTAAGATTAAAAGAAAAAATCTCATAATTATAGTTTATTGTTAGTAGGTAAACGTTCCGTATTCACTTTCTATTGTAAGTTTTTTTGTTGAAGATGCTTCTACACGTCCAACAATTTGAGCATCAACATTAAATGATTTTGAAATTTTTATAATCTCTTCGGCTACTTCAGGATTAACATACAATTCCATTCTATGTCCACAATTAAATACTTGATACATTTCTTTCCAGTCTGTTTTTGACTGCTCTTGTATTAGTTTAAATAATGGTGGAATTGAAAACATGTTATCCTTTACAACATGTAAATTATCTATGAAGTGAAGAATTTTTGTTTGCGCTCCGCCACTACAATGAATCATCCCATGGATATCTTCGCTTGTATATTTTGAAAGAATTTGCTTGATAATTGGTGCATAGGTACGCGTTGGAGACAACACTAATTTACCAGCATCTATTGGCGAATTTTCTACCTTATCAGTTAATTTAATTTGACCAGAATACACTAATTCTTCTGGTACTGAAGCATCAAAACTTTCTGGATATTTCTTAGCTAAATATTTATTAAAAACATCATGTCTTGCAGAAGTCAAACCGTTACTTCCCATTCCGCCATTATACTCTTTTTCATAAGTAGCTTGACCAAAACTTTCTAATCCAACAATAACATCTCCTGCTTTGATATTAGCATTATCTATAACATCTGCTCTATTCATTCTTGCTGTTACAGTAGAATCTACAATTATTGTTCTTACCAAATCACCGACATCTGCTGTTTCTCCACCAGTTGAATGTATCGTTACTCCAAAGTTTTTAAGTTCTTCAATTAACTCTTCTGTACCATTAATTATTGCTGAAATAACTTCACCTGAAATTAAATTTTTATTTCTCCCTATGGTTGAAGACAACATAATATTATCTGTTGCTCCTACACAAAGTAGATCGTCAATATTCATTATTAAAGCATCTTGCGCTATACCTTTCCAAACTGATAAATCTCCAGTTTCTTTCCAGTACATGTATGCTAAAGACGACTTTGTTCCTGCACCATCTGCGTGCATTATTAAACAATAGTCAGAATTATTAGTTAGGTAATCTGGCACAATTTTACAAAAGGCTTTTGGGAATAATCCTTTATCTATGTTTTTTATGGCGTTGTGCACATCTTCTTTTGAAGCAGAAACACCTCTTTGACTGTAGCGTTTAGAAATTTCGGAACTCATTGTGTTGTGTTAAGCTACAAAGATATTTATAAAAAAAAAGCACACAAATATTTATGTGTGCTTTTAAGGGTTATTTTGATGTGGTTGGTAAACTTTTTTATTTCCAATCAGGCATTTTTGCATCTTCTTCTATCAACTCTCTTCCGTTAACCTGACCTAATGTTAGTTTATAAATATTACTTTGCGACAATCCATCATTTGGTGTGTTTTCTATTATAATTTCTGCTTCTGTTGGAGAAAATTTAGCATCTAAATCATTAGTCCCTGGTGGTTTTTCAAAAGACACAGCACTATTTGTTGTCATCGTTGTTAAATCATAAATAAATACTTGAGAGTTTAATTGTCTATACTCTTGATTTTCGTTGCCGGTAACGTCTCTTGTATATAATAGTTTTGTACCGTCAAAAGATAAATCAATTCCTCCTGCAGCTCCTGTTACACCTTGTAAAATTATATCCTGAACTACTCCAGATGTATTTATTGTAAAAATCTCTACCTCATAACCATTACTATTGTTTGTCTTTAAGGCTATTGTGGATGTGTTTTGATTCCAATCTACTTCGGTTATAAAATTACCATTAGATGTTTGATATATTTGATTTAATCCAGATCCGTCTGAATCTATTACATACAATTTATCAAAACTTGGATATAAAATTTGAGAATCATTATTTGTCCATTCAAAGTCTATTTCTTCAAAATTAAATCCATTTACTGGTACAGCAGATGTTATTTGCTGAACATCTGAACCATCTAAATTCATAGTAAAAACATGTGTTTGTCCTCCATTACTTCTTAAAAATGCAATTTTATTTAAAGATTGTGCTTTACGAGGTCTCCATGAATTGTTATTTTGAGAGGTTAACTGAATCTCATTACCGTCATCATCTGTAGAAAAGATAACATTATTTCCGTTTATTTTTCGAGTGAAGAAAATTCTATTTTCTGGAAACTCAATAGTTCTAAAGTTGAAAACATTGCTAGATACAGAATTATTAATACCATCATTAGCGGTTACTTGCCAAAAATATTTTGTGTTATACATTAAACCAGAAACTGTTAATGTAGTATCTGTAATTTCTGTAAAACTTATTACATCTGCATTTTGATCATTTAAAATTTCTACAGAGTAAGTTAACTCATCCTCTTCTGGATCTGATCCGGACCAAACTAAATCTACGCTTAGTCCAACTTCTACACTATCATTTAAAGGCTCTAGCAATATAGGTGCGTTTGGTGCATCATTATTTGCTGTTTCAATTTCAAGTTCAAAAATAACATTAGCAGAAACGGACTCTTGAATTGTTGCACCTTCAAACTTTACAATATACCCTTCTTTTTCTGCTTTGACTGAATAATCTCCTACGTCTATATTAGAAATTTGAAAATTTCCTTCCGAATCAGAAAAAATTGTACTAGTATTTGGATTAGTAGAGATTTTTACATTTTCTAATGGTATGTTAGTACTTTTTTCTACCACTTTACCTGTTAAAGTACCTTGTCCTGTTATTGTGATAGTTTCTTCACTACAAGCACAAAAAAGAACTAAAGCGCTTATTGTAAAAAATATTTTGAGTATGTGATTTTTCATGGTTTATTTAATTAATAGCTAATCGATTTAAACAAGTTTATTCTTCTTTTGTTGAATCCTTTTTTTGTTTAAGATTCTCTTTTCTAATCCTACGCTTTTCTTGTTTTAACTCTCTTTTCTGTTGTTTTTTCAGGTCTTTATTACTCTTTGGTGCAGAAAAATAATAATTAACACCAATCCCAAACCTGTAATACATATCATCTCTTTTACCTGCCTCTACAAAGTCTAATTGATCTGTAAATGCAGTATTGTGCTCTGCATAGCCAAATACACCTATATTATTATTCACCATATATTCTAAACCTGCTCCAAATTGCATTTTTAAATCTATAGTATCAAAATAATTTGAAGCATTAGATCCTACTCCTGCGAAAACATAAGGTGTAAACTTATCGTATGGTAACATGACATATTCTGCATTCAAATCAAAAGACATGTAACCTTCATTAAGCAGCTGTTTATTTTTTAAATTAAATTTGTTGTAGGTAAAATTTACATTTATAGCAGGATTTAAAAAGTATTTAAACCCAATCTTACTATTAAACTCAAATTCTGGATTTGGTAAATCACCACTAATCCTAGATAAACCTAAAGCACCTGTAACTGCTGTCTTACCTCTTCTTTTTATTAATAACCTATCGTAAATCTCTGTAGACATAGCATCAGATTTTTCTAAGAGATAATCATCAACTAACTTCTTAGAAGCCTCTTGTGTTGCTTGAGGAGCCCATAATTGATCTTTAATTCCTTCAATAATTAAAGCCTCTACCGCTTTTTCAATTGCTTCTGTAACTGCCATTTGTCCTGGTTCATTTTTTGTAATTCCAGTTTCTGCCTCTAATAATCTTTTAAATTTTACATATCTAAATAAACTTGCATCTATAGCTTGAGACAATATAGTTTTTGAAACATAAACGGTTTTTAACACTTCTCCGTTAGATGTAGAAACTGCTCTAAGATATACTGTTATTCTATCTTGTCGATATTGTGTTGATCCTCCTAAACCAAAATATCTTGCTCCAAAACCACCAGTTATAATATTAGAGTCGTAAGAAATTATACCTCCTTCTAACAACACACCTGCATATAATAATGGTGGTAATTGAGGTTCGTTTGGATTGGTAGTTTGCCTATATTGCTTTCTTGTTGATCTAATTATATTCCTCTCTGTAGAAAGATTTGTAAAGTTTTCTCTTTCTATTACAGTAAACCATTTAGAATCTTCTAACGCTTTTGTTAAAATTGTTGTAGCTCCTTGTGTTACAGCTGTACTAAAAGAACTACCGTTTTCTGTTGGTTTATATTGACCTGTTTGGTCTCTAAAATTGTAAACACCAACAACTATTGGTTCTTTTGGTGGCGGTAGGTTTATTAAGTTTTTATTAGCCTTAGTTTGTTCTCCTAATTTTGCTCGTTCTTGTTGATATGGTTGGTTAAAATAAGTTCCACAAGACGTTAATATAATAGCACAAATAATTAGAACAACAATGTTTAAATTATTGATTTTAGTCATTTAAAATTATTGATTAATTGGGGATAATAAGCTGTGTTTGTTCTCCTGTTCCTGTATCTAATATATCTACCACTAAACCATTACCAGAAGGATATACTTCTACAGATAACGTACCGAAGGTATATGTACCTTCAGACAATCCATCTGCACCTATTTGATCTGCAAATAATGATCTAGAAAGTTGATTTAAAATTTGACTGTTTAAGTTTTCTGAAAAGTTTTCTAATTCTGAGCCATCATTATCATCTTGTGCATCAGGATCCTCTAACAAATTTTGAGATTCTGCAGAACTTAATAACCAATTATAATTAAATGTATCTCCTCCAAAAGCAGGATTTTTTGGTTTGTAAACCAAATCCTGACTAAAACTAGTCATACTAATTAGTAAACCTACAAGTGTTATTAAACTTTTCATGTTAATACTCTTTTATTCGTTTAGCATTTTCTTTTTCTCTTATAAGATACCTTTTTACGTATCTTAAACAAGACTCTGAATGCTTTCTTATTGATTCTGGATCTGGTTTGATCAAAAATTGATAAACTAAATTATCATCAATCTTTACTTCTATTATTGTTCTTCTTCCTAGACTAAATTTTTCTTCTACTACAATAACTTTTGCAGCATTAACACCATCTTCTCTATATCTATTTGCAAAAGCTTCATAAAACTCTCTTCCAAATTTGGTTCGTGTTTCATCTGTTACTAAGCCTTTAATTTCTACTCCATCTTCACTTGCATCATCAACATCTATAGTTAGACTTTCTTCTTTAGGTTTAACTGTTTTTTTTAAATTATTAGAAGTTGATAGGTTAACTATTTTTTTACCAACCAGATTTTCTTCTTCGTAAATTAGTAAAAAAATAACAACTTCGTCATTTTCTGACAAATTAATTGATGTTTGAGACAGCTCCATTGTCTGGTTAGGCTCTAAAGCAAATAATCCTTCTTGTTTATTTTTTGAGGAGTTATTAGTCTTTTTATTTTTTTTTATGACACTAAAATCATATTTAAGTGTTTTGTAAACCTCTGTTTTATTAAAAGCTATACTTTTGATTTGATATATACCGTTTAAGCTAGACGTATCTATTTTTGCTTCTATATCTCTATTAGTTATTCTTTGCGCAACCAAATTTGATATTGAAAACAACAAAACAACAATTAGTAGTTTGATTTTATTAATAGAAACCATCTAGTTTTTAAGTTTATTTATAATTATTTATGGTTATTGTTCTGCTTTGTCCAGTCATATTGATTTGTAATTTTTCTGAAATAGAGTTTGAACCATAATTTTCTATTTTTAAATTATCACCTATTTGATTAAAAGATGAATTTATAACTTTTTGATTACCAAAATTATAATCTATTACCGTATTATTATCTCCTACTTGTAACACCTGATAATCTATAAGCTTAGTTGCTTTTAATTTTACATCTATTAAATTATTATCTCCTACCTGATTTAAATCTACATTATATTTTGGTGCAGAGACTACTGCTTCTACTGTATTATAATCTCCTATTTGTGTAACATAAACACTCTTACTATTTATTTGTAATTGTGATGCGTTTTGTTGACTATTATTTACAGCATTACTAACTATAGCTAATTCTTGATTTTGATCTATAACATTACCATCTTCATCAGTTTCTGTTGATGACAAAATAGCATTTTGAGAAAAAGAAAAAACGCTAAACAATGAAAGTAATATTAATATTAGTTGCTTTTTCATAATTATTTAAATTTAAAAAATAAGGCAGGATTGTTACCTCCTGCCTCACTTTATCTTAATAATTTGTAATTAAATTTATTTAAAATTTAATTAGTCTTTTTGTACAGTAATACTAGTATTACTCATACCAATTTGGTCAACTAAAGAAGTATGATCGTGTCCTGTTTGGAAAACTCTACCTTCGTTATTATCACCAACTTGAATAATATCAGAGAAGTTATCATCACCATTTTGTACTGATCTAGCAAAGTTATTATCTCCATCTTGGTAAGTAAAAGAGTCGTTATCATCTCCAGTTTGCTCCTGACGTGACTTATTGAAATAACCTTCTTGATATACATCCGCAAAATTATCATCACCGTCTTGTGTTTGCCAAGCTCTGTTTTTCTCAGAGTAATCAGAACCTAACCAACCTGATTGATCAACGTTTGCATAGTTATCATCTCCGTCTTGTGTTTGCCATGATTTGTTTTTACCTCCATTAGAACCTGAAGTAAACTGGTCATTTTGATATGATCTAGCAAAGTTATCATCACCTGTTTGTGTTTGCCATGCAGAGTTATTTACTTGCATATTACCTTGATAAACTCTAGCTAAGTTACCGTTACCATCTTGATCTTGCATTGCAAAACCACTAATAGCGTCTTGATCTACGTATGCTCCTGAAAGAAAACCACCGTTATGACCAACTTGAGTTTGATAAGACTCGTTACCATTACCAACTTGGTTAGCATCTGCAAAGTTACCAGGTGTAGTTTGGTTTGGGTTACTGTTTTGATCTTGATGAGCCGTGTTGTTGTTTCCATCTTGATAGATGTATGCCTCATTAAAATCGTAACGTTGTTTTTGGTAAGAATCGTTGTTGTTACCTAATTGCTCAGTCATCGCAATGTTTTCTTGAGCATAACCAACACCTGTATCTATTTCTGCAGTGTTATCGTTACCAACTTGTCTTACATCAGCGATGTTTTCATCACCATCTTGTTTAACTTTAGACCAGTTGTCGTTACCTCTTTGTTCTACATCGGCATCATTCATGTAACCACTTAATGCGTTTACTGAACCTTTTTGATCAACTGTAGATTCGTTGCTCATACCCTTTTGGAATACGTCAGAGTCGTTCATTGTACCATTTTGATACACTTTACTGTCGTTGTCTTGTGCGAACATCATAGACGCACACATTAGTGCTGCTGCACTGAAAATTAATTTTTTCATTGTGAATAAATTTATTGATTAATAGCTGATACAAATATATAGAAATATTGAGATGCTATTTTTGAATAACCATAATTAATTATTGTTTTTAACCAATTATTCGTTATCACAAATAAATTTATCGCTGAAATGCAAAAATCACTTCAGATAATTCCTACAAATAAAAACTTTAAAAATTGAAGAAAAATCATATCTACGTAGACCTACGTAGATATAATTTAAAAATTTTTATATAAAATTGATAATTTGATAACTTTCAAGTAAAACTCTTTATTTAGTAAATAGCAATTCACGGTATTTTGTGAGTGGCCAAATCTCGTCATCAACTAATAATTCTAACTTATCACAATGGTATCTAATTTCATTAAAAAGAGGTTTTACATCATTGCAATAGGCTATAGCTTTTTTATAAACATCTTCTATATTGTTTGATGTTTTTCTAGCAGTAATCATTTTTGTTACTCCAGAGTTTATCGCTTCTATATGATTTGATATTGATTCTATTAACATCAATTGCTCTTTTGCTAGTTTTTTAAAATCCTTATCATAAATAGCTTTTAAGCCTTGTACGTTTTTAATTAGTGTGTTTTGATACTTTACAGCTGTTGGCACTACATGGTTTCTTGCTATGTCACCTAAGACTCTTCCTTCTATTTGAATGCGCATAGCATATTCTTCCATTTCTATTTCATAACGTGCTTCCGATTCTACTTTATTCATTACACCTAATTCTTCAAAAAGTGTCAACGCTTTTTTAGATACTTTTGCTTTTAAAGCTTCTGGTGTTGTCTTATTATTACTTAAACCTCTTTTTTTAGCTTCTTTTTCCCAAGCTTCTCCGTAACCATTTCCTTCAAAAAGAATATTTTTAGACTTTTTAATATACTCTCTTAACACATTAAAGATAGCATCGTCTTTTTTCATTTTCTTATTGTCGATTAATTTATCAACCTCAACTTTAAAATCTATTAACTGCTTTGCTACGATAGTATTTAAAACCGTCATTGGATTAGCACAGTTTGCTGTAGATCCTACTGCTCTAAACTCAAATTTATTTCCTGTAAAAGCAAATGGAGATGTTCTATTTCTATCTGTATTATCTAAAAGTACATCAGGAATTTTACCGACTACATTTAATTTTAGATCTGTTTTTTCTTCAGGTGAAAGTTTTCCATCGGTAACATTTTCAAGCTCTTTTAAAGTTTTTGTAAGTTGCTCTCCTATAAACACCGAAATTATTGCTGGTGGCGCTTCATTTGCTCCTAACCTATGATCATTACTTGCAGAAGCGATTGAAGCACGAAGCAACTCTTCATTATCACCAACCGCTTTAATTGTATTTATAAAAAAGGTTAAAAACTGAAGGTTACTCATTGGTGTTTTACCTGGACTTAAAAGATTAACTCCTGTATCTGTACTTAAACTCCAATTATTATGCTTTCCAGATCCGTTTACACCTGCAAAAGGTTTTTCATGAAATAACACCTTAAAGTTATGTCTGCCTGCAATTTTTTCCATCACATCCATTAATAATGAATTATGATCTACCGCAAGATTAGCTTCTTCAAAAATTGGCGCTAATTCAAATTGATTTGGAGCTACTTCGTTATGTCTTGTTTTTACAGGAATACCTAGTAACATACATTCGGTTTCTAAATCTCTCATAAAAGACATAGCTCGATTAGGAATTGTTCCAAAATAATGATCATCTAACTGCTGACCTTTTGCTGCTGCATGACCTAACAATGTTCTACCTGTTAAAACTATATCCGGTCTTGACATTGCCAAACTTCTATCAATTAAAAAGTATTCTTGCTCCCAACCTAAAGACGCATTTACCTTTTTTACATTTTTATCAAAATACTTACAAACTGCTACAGCCGCACTATCTACAGCTTGCAACGCTCTTAATAATGGTGTTTTATAATCTAAAGCTTCACCTGTATATGATACAAATACAGTAGGAATACATAAAGTTGTACCATAAATAAAAGCTGGAGATGTAGGATCCCAAGCGGTATAACCTCTTGCTTCAAAGGTGTTTCTAATACCTCCGTTAGGAAAACTAGAGGCATCTGGTTCTTGTTGCACTAATTGACTACCTTCAAATTTTTCTATTGACATGCCTCCGCCAACAGTTTCAAAAAAAGCATCGTGTTTTTCTGCTGTTGCTCCTGTTAAAGGTTGAAACCAATGCGTGTAATGTGTTGCTCCTTTTGAGATTGCCCATTCTTTCATTCCTGTTGAGATATGATCTGCAACTACTCTATCTATTTTTTTTCCTAATTGAATAGCATCTATAACACTATTAAAAGCATCTTTTGTTAAATATTGACGCATTGTTGCTTCATTAAAAACATGAGAAGCAAATAATTCTGAACGTCGTTGTTTTTCTTCTATAAATACAGGCTTATGTTGTAGCGACTGTTTAACTGCATGAAATCTTAATGTAGACATAAAATTGTAATTGTTTTTTGCGAAATTACAATTTTTTGCATCATAAATTTATTATACCCTAAAAAAAATAGGGTTATCAACACTCTTTTGATAAATTTAAAATTATCACCCTTATTTTTTTATAGGTAAAATCATAATTTATATATATTTGCATCAACATAACTAATAAAAATTTTTATACCATGAGTAAATCTAAATTAGAGTACATCTGGTTGGATGGTTACTATCCAACACAAAACATGAGAAGCAAAACTAAGGTTGAAGACAACTTTAGCGGTAAATTAGAAGACTGCCCTATTTGGTCTTTTGATGGTAGCTCTACAAAGCAAGCCACAGGAGATTCTTCTGACTGCTTACTTAAACCAGTTGCTATTTATCCTGACCCTGCAAGAAAAGATGGCTATTTAGTAATGACTGAAGTTTTAAATCCAGATGGTACACCACACGTTTCTAATGGAAGAGCTACAATAGATGATGATGACAACGACTTCTGGTTTGGATTTGAGCAAGAATACTTTATCATGGATAAAAAGACACAACTACCTTTAGGTTTCCCTGTTGGTGGTTATCCTGCTCCTCAAGGTTTATACTACTGTTCTGTCGGAGGAAGAAACACTCATGGTAGAGCTTTAGTAGAAGAACATGCAGATTTATGCATTGAAGCTGGATTAAACTTTGAAGGTATCAATCAAGAGGTTGCTGCTGGACAATGGGAATTTCAATTATTTGCTAAAGGCGCTAAAAAAGCTGGTGATGAAATTTGGGTTGCTAGATACCTATTAGATAGATTAACAGAAAAATATGGTTACTATATTGAATACCATCCAAAACCATTAGGAAAGGATATGGATTGGAATGGTTCTGGTATGCACGCCAACTTCTCTAACACTGTATTAAGAACTTGTGGTAGTAAAGAAATTTATGAAAAAATTTGTGAAGCATTTAGACCTGTAGTAAAAGAACATATTGCTGTTTATGGTGAGTTTAACGACCAACGTTTAACAGGAGAACATGAAACAGCTAGTATAGACGATTTTAGTTATGGTATATCTGACAGAGGTGCATCCATAAGAATACCAATTATCACTGTGGAAAAAGGTTGGAAAGGTTGGTTAGAAGACCGTCGTCCAGCATCTAACGGTGATCCTTACAAAATTGCAGGAAGAATTGTAAAAACAGTAAAATCTGCTAATATTAGTTAATAACATATTTGTTAAATCCATTAAAAAACGCTTTCAACAATTTGAAAGCGTTTTTTTTATTTCTGTTTTAACCTTTAAAAACTAAAAAGATAAATGTGGCATAAACTACCACTAAAGCAAACCCTTTAAATTTATCTATAGTATTTTTTTTAGGGATTAACCCTAACGGTAGTATAACCGCTGCAAACAAAAGCATCCAAAAAATATCTCGACTCAAAATTAAAGGTTCTTCAATAGGGATAGTTTTTATTATTGATGTTAAACCCAATACAGAACCTATATTAAAAATATTTGAACCTATTAAATTACCTAAAGAAATCGCTTTTTCTTGTTTAGCTGCAGCAATAACAGAAGCAGCTAATTCTGGTACACTTGTACCAATTGCAATCATTGTTACACCAATAACAGCTTCACTTACACCTAATTTTTGAGCTATTTCTGTTGCTCCTTTTACTAGCCATTCGCTTCCAAAGTAAAGCGCTAAAGCACCAATAAGCAACCATATAATGATTTTAACATTAGAAACTACAGATAGCGCATCATCTACTTCTTCAACTTCTTCATTAGATTTTTGACCTTTAATTAAGTAAACAATAAACAACAGTAAACCTACAAACAATACTGCTCCTTCTATTGGAGTTAATTGACTATCATTCCATAAAAAATAATACAATGCGAAAGAAAACACCATCATGACAGGCCAAGTTAGCCTGTAAAATGATTTATCTATTGCAATAGCTCCTACAATTGCTGTAACACCTAAAACTAATCCAATATTAGCTATATTTGATCCTACTACATTATTAATTGCAATTGCTGGCGAACCTTTTAAGGCAGCTTGTAAACTTACCAACAATTCTGGTGCAGACGTTGCAAAAGATACAACCGTCATACCAATTACTATTTTTGAAATATTAAGTTTAAAGGATAATGCTACCGAAGATCTTACTAAATACTCGCCTCCTACAACCAAAAGCACAAATCCTAAGATTAAAAAAACAATACTCATAAATTATATTTTATGCGAAGATACATTTTGAATTTTAAAATCTAACACTCTCTTTTTTATTTATCACGAGCTATTAAAAACTAAAAAAATAGTTAAAAAACTATATTTTTAGTTACATAACTATTTTTATAGTTATATTAGCGTAAAATTCATTTTCATGGAAAAACTAACTAATAAAGAAGAAGAAATAATGCACATTTTATGGAAGCTAGAAAAAGCTTTTGTAAAGGATATTTTAGCTGAATATAAAGACAATAAACCACATTACAACACTTTATCTACAATGGTAAGAAACCTTGAAGACAAAGGTTACGTTAGTCATGAAGCATTTGGAAAAACACACAGATACTACCCTATTGTTAAAAAAGAGAATTACCGAAAAAACTTTATAAACACAGCTATCGACAATTATTTTAATAGTTCTTATAAAAATGTAGTTTCATTTTTTGCAAAAGAAGAAAAAATCTCTGTAGAAGAGTTAAAAGACATTATTCGTTTAATAGAAGAACAAAAATAATTATGGAATATCTAATAGAATCTTCTGCGATTACAATTATTTTTTACGTTTGTTACAAACTGTTTTTACAAAAGGAAACCTTTTTTCAATCTAACAGATGGTTTTTACTTTCAGGAATTATTATAGCATTTTCTTTACCTTTTTTAGTCATTCCAATATATGTAGAATACACTCCAGAAACATTTCAATTTGTAACTACAAACCAATTAACTAATAACAATACACAAGAACCAACTAGTCATTTAAATATTGAAAATATTTTACTTTCAGCTTACCTATTGGTATCTTCTATTTTATTGGCAAGACTTGTACTTCAATACCTTTCATTAAACAAGTTATTAAAAAGCGGCATTTCTAAAAGCGAAAACAAGTACAAGCTAATAGAAATAACTAGCAATCTCGCACCGTTTTCATTCTTTAATAACATTGTAGTCAACCCAAATAATTTTAACGAAAAAGAATTAGAACAAGTTATTGCACATGAAAAAACTCACGCCAAACAACTTCACTCTATAGACGTGTTAATCTGTAATTTATTAACTGTTGTTTTATGGTTTAATCCATTTTCTTGGCTTTATAAAAAGGAAATAATTCAAAATTTAGAATTTATAGCAGACCAACAAGCAAATGCAAAAAGCAAATCTGTAAAAAGCTACCAAAAACTACTTTTAAAAACCAGTTTATCACAAAATCAATTATCAATATCAAACAACTTTTATCAATCATTAATCAAAAAACGAATTATTATGCTACAAAAATCAAAATCAAAAAATGTCAACTTATTAAAGCTAACATTGGTTATACCTGTTATAGTTTTATTCTTAATGAGTTTTAACACAAAAGAAGTTTATATCGCAAATAACAACACTAGCGCTAATAACATTGTGCAAACTGAACTTTCAGTTATCACATCAAAATCTACAGACAAAGATTTAAAATCAATAAAAAAAGACTTAGAAAAACAAGGTGATGGAATAGAAATTAAATTTTCTGAAATAGAAAGAAATAATAATCAAGAAATTACAAGTATTTCAATTGAAGCTAAGTTTAAAGACAACGAGGACTTCAAAACAGTGAAAGTTTTTAGTTATAAAAACAAACCTATTGATAACATCGCTTTAAAAGTAGAAAATAACGAACTTATTTTTGCTTCTAAGCAAAACAAATTCAATCAAAAATACACCAATTCTGGTTGGGTATTTGAAAAAACGAATACTACTAAAACTAAAGAAATAGATGAAGATTTATTAATTATCATCGATAAAAAAGAATCTAATAAAGAACAATTAGAAAAAATAAGTCCAGAAGATATCAACTCTGTAAACGTTTTAAAAGAAGAAAAAGCAATTACCAAATACGGAGACAAAGGTAAAAACGGTGTTATTGAAGTTTTTACTAAAGACAAAAAACCTTGGAAGATCGAAGAAGAAGTAAATGTAGTTACAGTTTCTGAGGTTGAAGAAAACCCATGGAAAATAAATCCTGGTGTTACAGAGGTTAACGTTTTTGAAGCAGATAGAACAAACCCTGAAGACATTAATTTTTTATCAAAAAAATTAAATGACCCAAATTCTAAAATTTTAATAATTAAAAATAAAGAAGAAATAACTAAAGAAGAGTTTTTTAAAATACCAAGTTACTCAATTAAAAGTATTACTATTTTAAAAGACGAAAAAGCAGTTATTAAATACGGTGACAAAGGAAAAGATGGAGTTATAGAAATAACAGCAACAGAAAAAAATCCTTGGAAAATATCTTACGAACTCTCTGAAGTTGCATATTCTGAAAATGATATTGTAAATAAAAATGCTGCAGTATTTACACTTTCTAAAACAACAACTGACAAATCTATTGCCATAAATAAAAATTTTATGAAAGAGCACTATGATTTAGAGGTAAAAACCAGTAAAATAAAAAGAAATAAAGAAGGAGAAATAATTAAAATCAAAATTACTTTAGAAGATAAAAAAGGGCAAAAAGCAAGTGCTACTTTTGCATCTGAAGATGGAATACCTACCATTAAATACGGTAATGATTTAAAAGGAAATTTAATTATTAGTTCTAAATAATTATTAGCTCTAAAATAAAGAAAGACCTTCAAATGAAGGTCTTTCTTTATTTTCATATTTAGTCTTAATCGACTAAAATCTTTTTAACCAAACTTTGATTATTTTCAGTTTCAATTTTGACTAAATATAAGCCGCTAGCAACTTTTAAATCTATATAGTTGTTATTAGCGACTTGTTGCTTTAGCACTAATCGTCCTTCTGAAGAAAACATAGAGATATTGTAATTTTGTTCTTTTCCAGAAACGTATAATTTATCTGTTGTTGGATTTGGATAAATTTTAACAAAAGAAGTTTCAAAAGTATCTGTACTTAAGTTTTGATTCCACGTATCACCAACATTTGTTCCCCAAATATATTCTACTAAATCTGGTTGATCTATAAATGGGTTACGGTTAAATTGCCAGTTATAGACTACATTATTTCGATTCATTTCAAAATCGTCTGGTGGATCATTTCTATGCCAATCTAAAATAGTTGCTAAATCTCCCATTTGCCCAGTAGTTGAGGGATAACCATTAACTACACTTAGTCCATTATATCTTATTTGCATATATAAAACACTACGAGCAACATCTCCTTTAAAACTTCCTAAATTGCCGCTTGGTCCTGTATATTGTCCGTAATGCTGATTTCCTCTTGAGCTATTTTCTTGCCCATCTACTGCTCTTAATGCATGCGCATCACTATTACCATGACGCAAAGAATCTGCTTCTGTAGTCCAGAAAACATCAATTCCATCACCTGTATCATCAGCTTCAATACTGTTATAACCTGCTAAAGACCTAGGAAACGTATGCTCTCTGTTCCATTTACCAATATTACTTGCATTGGTTTGAAAATCTAATTTAGCACGACCTTGTTCTGTATAAACCATCCAAATTTGATTTGAATTTTCTGGGTTTTGATCAGCTTCTTTTAAAATATCAATAACATCTGTATAAGTTTGCGCTCTTACAACGGTAGGATCCGCAATAATATCTTGTAAAGCTTGCTCTAAAGCAGCTCCAGATAAGCCATCTAAACTATCATAATAACCAGTAGGTTGCGTACTTGAAACTACTCCGAAAGTTGGGTTTACTGGCGTACCAAATGGAGCGACAACAAAATCGTTATCTACAATTCTTATCTTAATATTATTGTTAAAAGGTATTAATGGTGTTGGTAAGTTATCAAACCTAATTAAAGGCTCTTCATCTCCTTCATTTAGAGCATCATCAATTAAGGTAATTGTTGTGCTAACTTGATTTTGCCCACTTAATATGGTTAAAGATGTATTTCCTGTATAATCTGAAGTATCAAAACCTTGATTACTCATTACAAAGCTAAACGAGTAATCAGAATCTACATTGCTTTGCGCTGTAAAAGTAATATCGAAAGATGCACCTTCATCAACTTGTGATTGACTTACAGTGATTTCTAAAGCATTTAAAATTACTCCAGAACCATCATTTAATTGTCTTGGTGTTGGTGTTGTAGACGTGTAAGACCCATCGTTATTACGTTGTATTGAGTTAGTATTATTTCCTGGACCTTCATTAATTTGTTCTGTAACACCTAATAAAGACATTAAAACAGTATCATCAGCGTCACTAGTATCATAAACTAAAGCATCTACTAGATTAGTTGTTGTTGCTAAAGTCCCTTCAGGAAAATCATAATCATTAGCTTGATAAATTGCTATAGCATCGGCTCCATTCTGAATCAAGTTTTCACCAATAAAAACTTGTGGATATGGAGTTACTGTATCGCTTCCTATTAAAAGCAACCCGTTAACATCTGTAACTGCTCCATCTAAGTCTAATGCAAAATAACTACTATCTCCACCAGAACTAGAGCCATTAAAAAACACTAAAACATATCCATCTAAAGCAAAATTTGGTGTTGCAGACTTTAGCTCTACAAACTCACCATAATCAATTCCTGGTGTGTCGCAATCTAATTCGTTTATAACAACTGCTTGACTGTAACTAATAGACACAATAAACAGTGATAAAATAGTAATTATCTTTTTCATTTTTGGGAGAATTATTTTTACAAATATACCACTATAAACGAGTTACAATTTTATATGAACGTTAATTAACCTTTTTATGAGTAGAAAAAATAATGAAAATCTCTAAAATCGGTGTTTTTTAAATAAAAATTGCCTTGTAAAAAATTTTCACCCTAAAAAAAGCCCTACAATTATTACATTTTTAAACAATAATATATTTTATTATTTCAATTCAAAACTTTGTTTAAGGAATATTTTTAAAAGTTGAAACTTTTTTGATTTTTTTACTTCATATTTAATAGTCAAATTCATAGATTTTATTGCTTTTGCTTGGAGGTAAATATTGAAAAAATATATATTAAAAAAACAATCATGTAAATGGTTGTTTTTATTAACCCTTAAACCTTAATAACTATGCTAACAATTGCCAAATTAATAATTGATATTATTACATCAGTTATTTACTAAAAACCAAAAAAGTAAAACTTAGTCTAGAATAAGTTTTACATTTTTTTTTAAAATTCGCTATTTGGCAAGCATTAATTAAACCAGTAGTTTTGTAAAAAGGTTTACCATGAAAAAGATTTTTTTTAAACTTTTAGCCAAACTAAACAAGTTAATCTTACCGAGTTATACAAAACAAGGTTTAGACCTTAGTAAAGCTAGTAAATTACAATTAGCCATTTTTGGATGGAAACTTTATGTAACTAAAAATGCTTTAGATTAAATTTTTATAACATAAATTTTGATGTTTATATAAAAAAGGAATATATTTGCACCCACAAAAAAAAGGCCTCGTGGCGCAACTGAATAGCGCATCTGATTACGGCTCAGAAGGTTACAGGTTTGAATCCTGTCGAGGTCACTACAATAAAAAACCACGTCTATTTGACGTGGTTTTTTTGTTTTACAAACACTACAAACAAAACAAGTTGTTTATTATTAAGCATATAGCTATATTTATTTATAAATAAACAATACTATTAAGGTTATGAAAAAAAATATGGGAGCTTTAGATAAAAGCCTACGCGTACTTATTGCTATTATTATTGCTTTATTATATTATTTAGATGTAATAGAAGGTACACTAGCTTACGTTTTAATGGCTATTGCTATTATCTTTTTAATTACAAGTTTTATTAATTTTTGCCCATTGTATAAAATTTTAGGCATTAACACAAATAGACGTAAATCATAAGACAAAAAAAAAGAGCCTTTTTAAAAAAGGCTCTTTTTTATACTATTTCTGCGCTTAATCCTGCTTCAAGAAGCTTGGAGCAACGTGGTTTTAAATCTTCATAGTCACCAGTTTTTACTGTACATTTTCCTTTGTAATGCACTAAAATAGAACATTGCTCTGCTTGTTCTGGTGTGTGATCACATGCGTACATTAATGTATTAATAACGTGATCAAAGGTGTTAACGTCATCGTTGTACAAAACAATTTCGTTATTGTTTTTCTCTAACGTATCTACTTCTAATTGTTCCTGAATTTTTTCTTTAGTACTCATATACAATGATTTTGAGAGTATTACACTTCTAAAGTATTAATTTTTAAAATGTAAAGCAACCCAATTGTTACGTTTTAACGTTTTTAAGTGTTGTAAATTATTGGCATTACACTCTTTTTCTATTAACGGTATATCTTCTTCGTAGAAGCCACTTAAAAACAAACTTCCGTTAGTGTTTAAGCATTTTGCATATGTTGCTATATCTTGCAATAAGATATTACGATTAATGTTTGCTATTATTATGTCGTAATTTTTGTCTTTTAATAACGAAGCTTCTCCTTCATAAACCGAAATATGTTTACAATTATTACGTTCTACATTTTCTAGACTGTTTAAATAACACCAATTATCAATATCTATGGCGTCAATAGGCTGTGCGCCTTTCATCTCGGCTAGGATAGCTAAAACAGCTGTACCACAACCCATATCTAAAACTGATTTATCTTTAAAATCGTTTTGTAAGATATGCTGGATCATCATGTGTGTTGTTTCATGATGTCCTGTACCAAAACTCATTTTTGGCTCGATAATGATATCGTATTCTGTTTCAAATTTTTCATGAAATGGTGCACGAACAGCACAAACATCATCTACTACAATTGGGTTAAAGTTTTTTTCCCATTCTGCATTCCAGTTAGTCTGTTCTATATCTTCATGTGTGTAGGTAATATCAAACTCATCAGAATTTAATATTTGAATATCTTCTAAGATATTCTGGTTCCATTCTTCTTTTTGAATGTATGCTGTTACACCTTCTTCGGTTTCTACAAAACTTTCAAATCCTGCATAACCTAACTCGGCGATTAAAATTTCTACTGCTGGTTGTAATGGTTCTACTTTAAAATAGTAACCTTTATAAATAATATTAGACATTGTTGTTGCTATGTTTTTGCGGTTTTACCCGCGTTAGCGATAGTAGTGACATCCTTTTTTGAGGTACGAGAAAAAGATATAACGAATAGCGCGACGCTTTGCCTGACTTATATCAGGCAAAGGGTAACGCCCAAATTAATATTTTAAAATGCGTTTACTATTGCAAAAAAGTCTTCTGCTTTTAGTGATGCGCCACCTATTAAGCCGCCATCTACGTCTGGCTTAGAGAAAATTTCTTTAGCGTTGTTTGGTTTTACGCTACCTCCGTAAAGAATTGAGACATCGTTTGCTACATCATTACCATATTTATCTGCTAATGTTTTACGGATAAATGCGTGCATGTCTTGCGCTTGCTCTGGACTAGCTGTCTCGCCTGTTCCTATTGCCCATACTGGCTCGTATGCTAAAACGATATTTTTAAATGCTGATGCGTCTAAATGAAATAATGCATTACTAATTTGGTTACCTACTACGGTTTCTTCTTTTCCAGATTTACGGTCTTCTAACTCTTCTCCGAAGCAAAATATTACTCGCATATTATTTGCTAATGCTGCGTCTACTTTTTTTGCTAAAGTTGCGTCTGTCTCGTTAAAGTATGCTCTACGCTCGCTATGTCCTAAGATTACGGTTTGTATACCAACGCTTTTTAGCATTGATGCACTTACTTCTCCTGTGTATGCTCCGTTTTCTGCAAAGTGCATGTTTTGAGCGATTACTTCTATATCTGATGTACGTAATGACTGAAATGAATGCCAAAGATTTGTAAATGAAGGCGCTACCATTACTTCTGCATCACTTGTTTGTGTTTGCTTTTGTAAATCTGTTAATAAGCCTTCTGTTTGGGCTAAGTCATTATTCATTTTCCAGTTTCCTGCGACGATGTTTTTTCTCATGTCTTTATCTTATTTATTTATGAATAGGTCATGACGTTGCTAGACCTAACGATAGTTTTACTCTAATTTTACCTTTGGATCTAACCAACCGTAGATTATATCTACAAAAATATTAATTATTATGAAGAGTAGCGCTATAATTAGCACCGAACCCATAATTACTGGTAAGTCTAATGTGTTTAAAGCGTTTACAATTTCTTTACCTAAGCCATTCCACCCAAAAATATATTCTACAAAAACTGCTCCTGCTAACATACTTGCAAACCAACCTGATATTGCTGTAACTACAGGATTTAATGCGTTTTTTATAGCATGATTTTTTATAATTTGAAATTCTGAAAGTCCTTTTGCTTTGGCTGTACGAATGTAATCTTGGTTAAATACTTCTAGTAGTGAGTTTCGCATTAACTGAATAACTACAGCTAATGGTCTAATCCCTAAAACTAGCGCAGGAAGAATTAAATTTTTCCATTTGATGTGCATTTTTTCACCAAAATCGTCAAGTTGGTATAAACTTCCTGTCATTTCTAAATTAGTGTATTTGTGTAATACAAAACCAAAAAACCACGCAAATAATATGGCACTAAAAAAGGAAGGTACACTCATCCCTAAAGTACTGATAACTTGTATAAATTTATCTAAAAATGTATCTTTTTTTAATGCTGAAATAACACCTAAAAATACTCCTAAAAATAAAGCTATTGTTATCGCTGATATGGCTAAAACAAAAGTATTTGGTAATGTTTCTAAAAGTACTTGACTTACTTTTTTACCTTGTTTTGTAAAGCTTTCTCTTAAATACGGAAACTTTAATACGGTTGTAGTATTTCCTATTGAAAACAGTTGGGTTGCAGCGTATTTATTTTGACTTAAAAACGTATAATCACCTTCTGTCTTTGAATGAAATGAAATGGGCGATAAATCGTTTAAATAGTATAAATACTGTGTCCCAATTGATTTATCAAATCCATATTTTTTTTTAACAATAGCTAACTGTTCGCTATCTTCATTTTGCCCCAACATCATTTGTGCTGGATCACCTGGCAATACACTAAATAAAAAGAAAATAACAGTAACTACTCCAAATAATGTGAGTAATGCATAAAAGATTTTATTTAGTAAGTAGCTTAACAGATGTTATATTTTTATGATTAGGTTATTCTTGTTTAAGTTCAAAACTTGAGACACCAATATATTTTTTACCTTTTACAGTGTTTACTGAATCTAAATATTTTTCGAAAGAACCTTCTTTTTGAACAGGAACAAGCTTATACTTATCTTTATCTAAAGCTTTAACTTCTTCTAACGTAGCTTCTTTTCCTTCAATTAAATATAAAACTTCTCCTTGATCAACCAAAGACATATTTTTGGTAGGTTCTGGTCGCTTTACTTTTGGCAATTCAATTTCATCGGCATCATTCCAATGTTTCTTTTGAATGATAGTTCCTTCTTCAAGTTTTAAAATACCTGGATTAGAACGTACGATTGTTTTTAAAGCAGTTTCGTCACAGAAATAATAATCAAAATTTAGATTATATTCTTTTTTATAAGTATTTGCCTCTTCTGGTCCTGTTGCTGTGATACCAATAACATCGTAGCCGTTTTCTATAGCTTTATCGGTTAATACTTTTATTGTTTTAAGACCTTCAGTTTCAGCTTTAGCCAAATTATAATTGATAATTAATAATACGTGTGGACGATTTAAAATATCCTCGGTATAATTTTCGCCATCTTTTTCTATTGAAAAATCATGAATTGGAGCTTCATAACCTTCTTCTATCACATTGGTTTCTACACCAACATAAGTTCCTGAAGATTCTGGATAACTTCCATTAGTTACATACTCTACTTCTTCTCCGTTTTCTTTAAACGTCCAAGTATATTCTATAACTGGTTGTGGCGCATCTTCTGGAATGGTCATTTTTTCAGTAATATTATTACCTACTTTAAATGGTCTAAAATCTATTGTTGGTAAGTGCATTAAAACATGATATGCAAACCCTAAGCATGCAATAAAACTTAATAATGCTATTACGGTTGTAATAAATTTACTAAAGAATGGCTTAATGTATTTTTGACCTGCAAAAATGATAAGGATCATAACTAACAATACAACGTCTTTACCAAAACTTTCCCATGGATCCATCTTCATAGCGTCACCAAAACATCCGCAATCTTTCACTTTATCAAAGTATGCTGAATAGAATGTTAGAAATGTGAAGAATACTATCATTAATAATAAACTCCATAATGTAAATTTCTTTTTATAACCAATAATTAAGAACACTCCTAAAAGCACTTCAAAAACTACAACTACTATAGAAATTCCTAGAGCATAAGGAGTAAAAAATGGTAAATCTAAAACGGTTGGCCCAAAATATTCTTCTAGTTTAAATGCAAATCCTATTGGGTCATTTAGCTTTATAAATCCTGAAATGATAAAAAATATTCCGACAAAAATTCTTAAAAATCCTACTATAATTTTCATGTTATTTTTTCCTGAGCAAACAGGCATCTGTTTTAATTAATATTATTTATGCATTCTTACCTAAGCAGGAATGATATTATTTTTCATTTAAATGTATCATAGAAAACACAGCATAATTTATCATATCCTGATAATTTGCATCAATACCTTCGCTAACAATTGTTTTTCCTGCATTATCTTCAATTTGTTTAACGCGTAGTAATTTTTGCAAGATTAAATCAGTAAGACTACTTACACGCATATCACGCCAAGCTTCACCATAATCATGGTTTTTGTCTTCCATTAATTTTTTAGTGATTGCAACATGCTTATCGTATAATTCTGTCGCTTCATTTACATCCATATCTGGTTGCTCTACGACACCTTTTTCTATTTGTATTAGTGCCATAATACAGTAATTGATAATACCTATAAACTCGCTTTGCTCACCTTCATCTACTTTTCTAACGTCATTTTGTTGTAAACTTCTTATACGTTGCGCTTTGATAAAAATTTGATCGGTTAAAGATGGTAATCTTAAAATACGCCATGCGCTTCCGTAATCAGACATTTTTTTTGTAAAAAGATCACGACAGGTTTTTATTACCGCATCGTATTGTTTAGAAGTATCTTGCATAAATGGTGTTCTTATCTTGATAATTTCCGTAAATTTCGCATAAAATTATTTAAAGTTCAAGGTTTAGGGATTAAAGTTTTTACAAGTTATCCCAACACCTATCAACTATATACCAATGACAATAAATTGTAAAGGAAAACTTATCGATTTAAGTACACCAAAAGTGATGGGAATTTTAAACGTAACGCCAGATTCTTTTTACGATGGTGGACGTTATAAAGACGAAAATTCTATATTAAATCAAGTTGAAACCATGCTTAACCAAGGGGCTACTTTTATAGATATTGGCGCTTACAGCTCTAGACCAAATGCAGATTTTGTTACAGAAGACGAAGAACTGCAACGCATTGTACCTATTGTTGAGTTACTAGTGAAACATTTTCCTGAAATTATTATTTCTGTAGATACCTTTAGAAGTGAAGTTGCAAAACAAACAATTAAAGCTGGCGCGAGTTTAATTAATGATATTTCTGCAGGGTTTTTAGATGAAAACATGCTTGAAACGGTTGCAAACCATAGCGTACCATACATCATGATGCATATGCGTGGCACACCACAAACTATGCAAACGCTTACAGATTATGATAACTTGACAAAAGACGTTAATTTCTATTTTTCTGAACGTATTAGTAAAGCGAGAGCGTTAGGTATTATCGATTTGATTTTAGATCCTGGTTTTGGTTTTGCAAAAACGACACAGCAAAATTTTGAGCTTTTAAACCAATTAGAGCTTTTAAACATTGCTGGTTTACCACTTTTAGTTGGAGTCTCTCGTAAATCTATGATTTACAAAACACTAGACACAACAGCTCAAAACGCACTAAACGGAACTACTGCTTTACACATGATTGCTTTACAAAAAGGCGCAAAAATTTTACGCGTACATGATGTAAAAGAAGCCAAAGAATGTATCACACTTTATAACCAATTACATGCTTAAAAAAATAGGATTTATAGGATTAATAACACTCTTTTTATGGTCTTGCGGAAACGAAAAAGTTATCCAATTACCAGAAGTACAACACGCTAAAATAACTGAAATTTTAGATGTGTCTCCTGCATATATTTTTTATAATGAAACACAACCAGACAGTGTTGAACTTAATAGAAAAAATTTAATTATCTCTACCAACTGGTTATTTAATGTAGATAAACGCTTGACATTAGAGCAAGCCATACCAAAAATTAAATTTTTGCAAGACAAAAAACGAAATGCAAAAATGCATAAAAATGAAGCCGCAAAAAACTATTACACTTGTAACGATACCAGTATTAAAAACCTAGGTTTTATTGATTTTACAGATGTAAATTATGTTGAAGAAATCAATTCTGAAAACAATTATATAATAACAATTAACCATTTAAATGATATTGCAATTCATCATAATGATGTAAAACTTTCAGAAGTTGATATTGATAATTTAATTATTCAACTTGAGAAAAATTTTAATAAAAATGAAGAAAATACTGTTTTGACACTTCATTTAAATAAGCAATTAAAATTTCAAGATTACATTACAGTAAAAAATAGACTTCAAAACTTAAATTTTGAAACTATAGTTATTGACAACAACGAGTATATTTTTTAATTCAATTTCATTAAATTTACAAAAACCGACTTCACTTTGGAGATATTAGATGATATTTTAAAATTTAGTTTAATAGACGTTATCGACGTTATTTTAGTTGCACTACTACTCTACTATGTTTACAAATTAGTAAAAGGTACTGTGGCTATCAATATTTTTATTGGTATTGTTATTATTTACATTATTTGGAAGGTTACGCAAGCACTACAAATGCAAATGCTTAGTAATATTTTAGGCGGATTTATTAGCGTAGGAATGTTTGCGTTAATTGTGGTTTTTCAGCAAGAAATCAGAAAGTTTTTATTAATGATAGGTTCTACCAATTTTGCTAGTAGACGTAAGTTTTTTAGTCAGCTTAAGTTTTTAAAAATGGAAGAAAACGCTACAACAAATATTGATGCTATTATTGCTGCTTGTAATAAGATGAGTGCTTCAAAAACTGGTGCATTAATTGTTTTAGAACGCAATAATAACCTTGATTTTTTAGCCAATACTGGTGACGAGATGAATATAAAAGTAACACAACCCATTATAGAAAGTATCTTTTTTAAGAATAGTCCTTTACATGATGGCGCGATTATAATTCAAGATAATACTGTAAAAGCAACGCGTGTTATTTTACCTGTTAATAACGAAAAAAATATACCACAACGTTTTGGACTACGTCATCGTGCTGCAGTTGGCGTTACAGAGCGAACAGACGCTGTAGCTATTGCAGTAAGTGAAGAAACAGGACAAATATCTTGTTTTAGAGATGGTGAATTTGTACCATTTTCTGATACTTCAGAATTAGCAGAAATTTTGAAAAAAGATTTGGTTTAAACCACTTCAGATTGTAAAAACTGAACTTCATAAAGGTTTCTATAGTAACCATTTTCCTTTTTAAGTAATTCTTGATGAGTTCCTTGTTCTACAATTTGACCATTATCCATTACAATAATATTATCTGCTTTTTGTATGGTTGCCAAACGGTGAGCAATAACAATAGATGTACGACCTTTGGTAATCTTATCAGTCGCATTTTGAATTAATTGTTCTGAATAAGAATCTACAGAAGATGTTGCTTCATCTAAAATTAAAATACTTGGATTAGTGACGTACGCTCTTAAAAATGATATTAACTGACGTTGTCCAGAAGATAACATAACACCACGTTCTTTAACGTTATAATGATATCCGTTTGGAAGGCTCATTATAAAATCGTGTATACCAATATCTTTTGCAGCTTGTATGACTTGTGCTTCTGTGATTTCGGGATGATTTAAAGTAATGTTACTTAAAATAGTATCTGCAAACAAAAACACATCTTGCAACACAACTGCAGTTTGTTGTCTTAAAGAACTTAATGTAAAGTCTTTTATGTTGGTGTTGTCTATTTTAATTTCACCGTTATTAATTTCGTAAAAACGATTTAATAAATTAATCACCGTACTTTTTCCTGCGCCAGTAGCACCAACAATAGCAACGGTTTGACCTGCGGTAACTTCGAAAGAAATTCCTTTTAAAACTTCTTCGTCTTCAACATATCTAAAATGAACATCTTTAAAGCTAATACTTCCTTTTAAATCTTTAGCTACAATAGTTCCAGAATTATCAATTTGCGAAGTGGTATCTAAAATTTTAAACACTCTGTTGGCAGCAACAAGCCCCATTTGAAGTGTACTAAACTTATCTGCTATTTGACGTAAAGGTCTAAATAACATAGGTATCATGGTTATGAACATAAACAAATCTCCTGCTGAAACAGAACCGTCAATAATCACTCTTAATCCACCAAAATATACTACTGTACCTACAGTTAATGCCGATAAAACCTCTAAAATTGCAAAAAAGATAGAGTTATACCAAACGGTTTTTAACCAAGCGTTTTTATGTCTTGTATTTATCTCTTGAAAGTTTTTATACTCGGTTACTTCTCTAGTAAATAATTGCAGAATTTTCATTCCTGTAACACGTTCTTGCACAAACGAATTTAGATTAGAAACTTCATTTCTGATTTCTTCAAAAGCTTGTTTCATATAACGCTGAAATACTTTGGTAGCATATAGTATTATAGGAAGCATTACAAAAACGATTAACGCTAATTTCCAGTTTACATAAAGCATAGCGCTAGAGACAACAATCATAATTAATAAATCTCTTATGATTGAAAATAAACCGTCACCAAATACAGACGAAATACGTTCCATATCAGTAACTGCTCTTGTTATTAAAACTCCAACTGAAGAATTGTTAAAGTATTTCATTCTAAAATTAAGCATGTGATCAAATAACTTAACTCTAATATCTTTAACCATTTTTAAACCCAACCAAGAAGAATAGTAGATAAATAACAATTGAAAAACAACTGTTGCTAATAATAGCAAAGCCATAATAGTGATCAAGTTGACAAAACCATCATAATCCTGCTTAACCAAATGCTGGTCTACAATTTCTCTTACTAATAAAGGTGTAGCAATACTTAATGCTCCTAAAATTAGAACCGAAACTATTAAACCGTAAAAAACTACACGATAAGGTTTTGTATATTTAAAAAGACGCTTAAATAAGTTAACGTCAAATATGTTTTCTTTTTTCTTAGTCATCTATTTTAATGGAATCTGGATATTCTACAGCTGTTAAATATAACCCTTTAGCTGGCACAGAATAACCTGCTTCTCCTCTATTTTTTGATTTTATAATTTGATGCATATCGGTAACTTCAATTTTACCAACACCAATATTTATTAACGTACCAACTATGGCACGCACCATATTGCGCAAAAAACGATCTGCTTTTATGGTGAAATGAAGCTCGTCTTCAACAATATTAAATTCAGCTTCTTTGATATCACAATTATACGTTTTTACATCTGTATGCACTTTAGAAAAGCATTGAAAATCTTTATAATCCAATAAGATTTTTGCTGCTTCTGTCATCTTTTCAACATCCAACTGCTGCTTTACAAAATACGCTTGTTCTATGTTAAACGCATTTTTTTTAAATGAAATTCTGTATAAATAACTTCTGCTTAAAGCATCAAAACGTGCATGCGCATCAGGCTTTACTTTAAAAACATTGTGTATAGCAATGTCTTTTGGTAAAAACGAATTCAATTTATAAACTAATTGCGCTTTTTCAACAATTTGTTCTGTATCAAAATGCGCAAAAATTTGTTTAGCATGTACACCTGCATCGGTACGTCCTGCTCCGACAATAGCGACAGATTCACCCAATAAAGTACTTAACGCATTTTCTAAAACTTCTTGAACAGAAATAGCATTAGGTTGATTTTGCCAACCATGATAGGCTTTTCCGTTGTATGATAATTCTATGAAATATCTCAATTAATCGCTTATTTTTACAAATTGAAATGCAAAGATAAGATAAAGCATTAAGTTAAAAACTTGATGATACAAGTTTTAAGAATAGTTTAATTAAGAGATGAAAAAAATACTGCTACTTTCTGATACACATAGTTACATTGACGACACTATATTAAAACACGTAAAAAATGCAGATGAAGTCTGGCACGCTGGTGATATTGGAGATTTAAACGTTACCGATCAAATACAAAAATTGAAACCTTTACGTGCTGTTTGGGGAAATATTGATGGTGATAAAGCAAGAGCAGAATTCCCAGAACATAATCGTTTTACTATTGAAGGTGTTGATGTTTGGATTACGCATATTGGTGGTTATCCTGGTAGATATAATATTAGAGTTAGAGACGCTATTAAAGCAAATCCACCACAATTATTTATTTGCGGTCATTCTCATATTTTAAAAGTTATGTCTGATAAAAAATTAGGTTTGTTACATATAAATCCGGGAGCAATTGGCATACATGGTTTTCATAAAGTACGTACCATGTTACGTTTTACAATAGATAATGGTAAGATTGATAATTTAGAAGTTATTCAATATGATAGAAAATAAAAAAACCGAAGTTATTCACTTCGGTTTTTCTTTCGCACTAATACTACTAAGATGATAGGTTTATCGTAATCTATCTACTGATTTTACAAGATCTTCATCCTTTTTAATGGCTCTATTGGCAAGAACCAAAAATACGATAGAAATGACTGGAAGAAAAATCCCAACACCTTTCTCTGAAACTCCATTAGCTTCTCCAGGTGAGTTAAGTATTCGATACACGAAAAATCCTAGTAAAATTAAGTTTAATATCATATTTAGACGTCCCAACATAAATTGAGACTTTCTATTTTTAAAATTGAAAATCGAGATAATTGCTAAAATAGCTGAGCCTACAAAAAGGCCTAAAGCAAGTATTTCATCTTTTGCATACACAACAGTTCCTTCTGCAGTGGTCCACAGATTAAATGCAAATATTAATCCGCCAGAGATAATAGCAACAATTAATAAATATACAGTTTGGATGCGTTGTAGCATAATAATTTTTAAATTTTAGGATTACAAAAATATAGTTTCTTTTAGAATTATAGAACTAAAAATTAAAATAAAAGTTGTATAATTGCATTAACGTTACGCAACACTCACAATAGCAAAGCGTTAATTCTTCAGAAATATCTTATTTTCTTTAAGAAACAATCAATTAAAAATTATAACATTACATAAGTTAATTCAACATCAATGTTTGAAATCTCACAATTAAAAGCCATGAAGCTTCCTGAATTACAGGAAATTGCTAAAAAATTGAGCGTTCCTAAATTTCGCTCTATGAAAAAATTAGATTTAGTATATCAAATACTAGACAAACAAGCAGCAGATCCAAAAGCTGTCTTAGAAGTAAAAAAGGAAGACACAGAGGACAAACCAAAACCTCAAAGACAAAAAAGAACAAGAGTTAGCAAAGCTTCAGCAGACAAGAAAACTTCAACAGAAAAAAAAGATGATAACCAAAGTAAATTAGATTTAGAGTCTGATAAATCTAAAGAAAAGAAGGAACAGCCTAAAAAAGCTACCCAACAAAATCATCAAAAAAATAAACAGTCAAATAACAACGACAACAAAAAAGACGATAAGCAACAAAAGGACAATAAAGCTAACAAACCTAATAATAACAATCGTCAAAAAAATAACAACAACAAGAATAACAACAGCAATCAAAAAGGTAATAACGGAAACAAAGATAACCGCAACCGTTATAGAGAACCTGATTTTGAGTTTGATGCTATTATTGAAAGTGAAGGTGTTTTAGACATCATGCAGGACGGTTATGGTTTTTTAAGAAGCTCTGATTACAATTACCTTTCTTCTCCAGATGATATTTATGTATCACAATCTCAAATTAGATTATTTGGATTAAAAACAGGGGACACTGTTTTAGGTAATGTTCGTCCTCCAAAAGAAGGTGAAAAGTATTTTCCTCTTATAAAAATTAATAAAATAAACGGTCAAAGTCCTAATGTGGTTAGAGATCGTGTTTCTTTTGAACATTTAACACCACTTTTTCCAAAAGAGAAATTTAATATAGCAGAAAAGCAAAGTACAATTTCTACCAGAATTATGGATCTATTCTCTCCTATAGGGAAAGGTCAACGTGGTATGATTGTATCACAACCAAAAACAGGTAAAACCATGTTACTAAAGGACGTAGCAAATGCAATAGCTGCTAACCATCCAGAAGTATATCAAATGATTTTACTTATCGATGAGCGTCCTGAAGAAGTTACAGACATGCAACGTAATGTACGAGGAGAAGTAATTGCTTCTACTTTTGATAAAGAAGCTCATGAACACGTAAGAATCGCTAATATAGTTTTAGAAAAAGCAAAAAGATTAGTAGAATGTGGACACGATGTTGTTATTCTTTTAGATTCTATTACCCGTTTAGCTAGAGCTTATAATACTGTACAACCAGCTTCAGGAAAAATACTTTCTGGTGGTGTAGATGCAAATGCTTTACACAAACCTAAGCGTTTCTTTGGTGCAGCTAGAAATATTGAAAATGGGGGATCTTTAACTATAATAGCTACAGCTTTAACAGATACTGGTTCTAAAATGGACGAAGTTATCTTTGAAGAGTTTAAAGGAACAGGAAATATGGAACTACAATTAGATAGAAAAATTGCTAATAGACGTATATTCCCTGCTATTGATTTAACTTCTTCTAGTACACGTCGTGACGACTTATTATTAGACGACAACACAGTACAACGCATGTGGGTAATGAGAAAATACCTAGCAGACATGAATCCTGTTGAAGCGATGGAATTTATCAATGAAAGATTTAAACAAACAAAAAACAATGAAGAGTTTTTAATCTCTATGAATGGTTAAGACTTAAAGAATGTTATATATAAAAAAAGCCTTGAAATTATTCAAGGCTTTTTTTATAATCTTAAAATGCGCTAATATTATAACTGAAAATTATTAAAAACAAAAAAACGCTTCATAAAATGAAGCGTTAAAATAATATTATATAACTAATAATAATTTCTTATAATGCAGCTACGTGCTTAGCTAATTTAGATTTAATATTAGCTGCTTTGTTAGCATGAATAATGTTTTTCTTAGCTAACTTATCTAACATAGATACAACAGAAGGTAATAACTCTTCAGCTTCTTTCTTGTTATCTAAGTCACGTAATTTTTTCACAGCATTACGAGTTGTCTTATGCTGATATCTATTTCTTAAGCGCTTAGCTTCGTTGCTTCTTATTCTTTTTAATGCTGACTTATGATTTGCCATTAGTTCTTTTTTTATTAAAAAATTGTAGCCCGTAGGGGAATCGAACCCCTCTTACCAGGATGAAAACCTGGCGTCCTAGCCGATAGACGAACGGGCCATTTGTTATTTTGAGAGCGCAAATATAAATTATTTTTTAATACTTGCAAAACTTTTTTTTTATTTCAAAACAACTAACAATGTTTCCATTGCGGATGCAAAAATACAACTATTTTTGACTATTGCAACAACTAATTAAAAAAAATTAAAAAAAATTTTTACTAGTATGCTTTTGCAAACAATACTCTACGGTTTGAAGGCTTACCAGTAAGCACACATTTACCTTCTTCTTCCTTTCCATCTAAAGGAATACATCTTATTGTTGCTTTAGTAAGTTCTTTTATTTTTTCTTCTGTCTCTGGTGTACCATCCCAATGAGCAGAAATAAAACCTCCTTTTTCTTTAAGTATAGTTTTAAACTCTTCAAAAGTATCTACTTTAGTTATATGATTATTTCTGTAATCTAATGCCTTATTAAATAGAGACTCTTGTATTTCTGTCATTAAACCTTCTACTTTTTCTGTCAAACCATTTAGGTTTACTATTTCTTTAGTTAAGGTATCTCTTCTTGCTAATTCTACAGTTCCGTTTTCTAAGTCTCTTGCTCCTATTGCAATTCTTAAAGGAACTCCTTGAAGTTCATGCTGTGCAAATTTTGCTCCTGGTCTTAATGTATCTCGATTATCAAACTTAACAGTAATGTTTTTACTTCTTAAGTCTTTCATTATACCATTTACAACCTTTGTTATAGCTTCTAGCTGTTCTTCATTTTTATATATAGGAACTATTACAACTTGATTTGGTGCTAAATTTGGTGGTAAAACTAAACCTTTATCATCACTATGCGTCATAATTAATGCTCCCATTAATCGTGTTGAAACTCCCCAAGAAGTTGCCCATACGTAATCTTGCTTTCCTTCTTTAGAAGTAAACTTTACATCAAAAGCTTTAGCAAAGTTTTGACCTAAAAAGTGCGATGTACCAGCTTGTAAAGCTTTACCATCTTGCATAAGTGCTTCTATACAGTATGTTTCTACTGCACCCGCAAACCTTTCACTTTCTGTTTTTAATCCTTGCACTACAGGTATAGCCATGAAGTTTTCTGCAAAGTCTGCGTAAACATTATTCATTTGTTCGGCTTCTGCAACTGCTTCTTTTTTTGTTGCATGCGCAGTATGACCTTCTTGCCATAAAAATTCTGCTGTTCGTAAGAACAATCGTGTACGCATTTCCCACCTTACAACATTAGCCCATTGATTTACTAGCAAAGGAAGATCTCTATAGGACTGTATCCAGCCTTTATATGTATTCCATATTATAGCTTCACTTGTTGGCCTTACCACAAGTTCTTCTTCTAGTTTTGCGTCTGGATCTACTCTTAATTTACCTGGATTATCAGGATCGTTTTGAAGTCTATAATGAGTAACTACTGCACATTCTTTAGCAAACCCTTCTGCATTTTTCTCTTCAGCTTCAAAAAGTTTTTTTGGTACAAATATTGGAAAATATGCATTTTCATGACCTGTTTCTTTAAACATTCTGTCTAACTCTGCTTGCATTTTTTCCCAAATTGCATAACCGTAAGGTTTTATAACCATACAACCTCTAACTGCTGAATTTTCAGCTAAATTAGCTTCTACAACCAATTCATTATACCATTTGGAATAATCTTCGGCTCTACTTGTCAATTTTTTACTCATATCGGTATTTTGGCACAAATATTGTGTCTATGTTAAATAATAGAATAGTTTAGCAAAACTAACTATTTTTGTATAGTTCAACAATTAAAAATAAAGCGTTATGAAATTATTTACTTTTTTATCTAACAAATTAAACGCATTTACAGCTATAATAGCTGCAATTGCACTAACCTCGTGTGGGTCTTATCAATATGTTGGACAAACAAATGATGGTATTTATGAAACACCTGACGCTTATGGGCATCAAACAGTTGTTATAGAAGAAGGAAATAATAATAATAATAATAATGATTATTACACTAACTATTTCAGAGAGAAAGCTTTAGAAGCTGAAGCTTATAACAATAATAACAACGAAATTTTTACAGATATTGACACCTATGAAGGCACATACTCTGATACTACTTCTGTTGTCCAAAAAGCTGGTTGGGGAGATTCTAATGACCAAGTTGTTATTAACGTTTACAATGACGTCTATTCAAACCAAATAGCTAGATACGGTTGGAACAATTGGGGATGGAATTCTTGGGGTATGACACCTTGGGGATGGAACTCATGGAGATGGAACAGACCATGGGGATGGAATTCTTGGGGATGGAATGCCGGTTTCTACGATCCTTTTTGGAATAGAGGTTTTTACGGATATGGTCCATTCTTTTATGGATATGGTTACGGAAATTACTATAATGGATACGCTTACAATGGTATATACACTAGAAGAGGTATTTCTTATAATGCTGGAAGAAGAGGATCTATATTAAGAAACTCGTCAGTTCTAAATGGTAGAAGTAACATAAATAGAGGTAACACAAATGTAAGACCAAGATCTGTAACAAGACCGAGAACTAACTCTACAACTAGACCTAGAACAAATACCACAAGACCAAGAACTAATTCTACTACTAGACCTAGAACAAACACTACTAGACCTAGAACTAGCACTACTAGACCTAGAACAAATACTACTAGACCAAGGACTAGCACAACAAGACCTAGTACAAGTTCTCCAACAAGATCTTTTGGAGGAACAAGAAGTGGTGGATCCTCTTCTAGAGGAACATCTTCAAGGTCTTCTGGTCGTAGAGGTGGATGATTAGAATATTAATAAGTCATTACTATTTAACCTTATTTATTCAAATTTATAATTATTTAAAAAAATTGAAATGAAAAAAATTATTATGCTTGCCATAAGTAGCTTTGTTATGTCCTTTAGTTTTGGGCAAACAGTTACAGATGCTTTAAGATACTCTAATGATGATTTAAAAGGAACTGCTAGATTTAGAGCTTTAAGCGGTGCATTTGGTGCACTAGGAGGAGATTTAAGCGCTATAAGTATAAATCCTGCAGGTTCTGCTGTTTTTACAAGCAGTCATGCCACATTTACTTTAGAAAATCAAAACATTGATAATGAAACAAATTATTTTAATGTAAACAACACATCATCTGAATCTAATTTTGATTTTACTCAAGGTGGTGCCGTATTTGTCTTTAGAAATAATCGACAAGATTCACCTTGGAAGAAATTTTCTGTTGGAATAAATTTTGAAAATTCAAAACATTATGATGATAATTGGAGAGCTTCTGGAGTAAGTCAAAACTCTGTTGACCAATACTTTTTAGCTAATGCGCAAGGTTTACCCTTAGGTGAAATTTCTGCTTTAGAAGGAGAATCTACTTCTCAAGCTTATTCAGAAATTGGTAGTTTGTATGGCTATCAAAATCAACAAGCTTTTTTAGGTTATGACTCTTACATACTAGAACCTGAAACCTTTGATGATAATAATACAGTGTACTTTTCTAATATTGCTGCAGGAGACTTCAATCAAGCTAATAATTACTCTGCAACAGGATATAACGGAAAAGTGACTTTTAATGCTGCAGCACAATACACAGATGATTTATATATTGGTTTAAATTTAAATTCTCATTTTTTAAACTACGAAAGATACACTAGTTATTATGAAACAAATAATAACACAAACACTTTAGTTGATGAAGTTTTATTTGATAACACATTAGCCACTAACGGTACTGGTTTTTCATTTCAATTAGGAACTATATATAAAGTAACACCAGAATTACGAATAGGATTCACTTACGATTCTCCTACATGGATGACTATTGAAGAAGAGACCACACAATATTTAGAGACTTTCGTAATTGATGAAACAAATGGTGATTTCTACCAAATAGTAAATCCTAATATAGTTAACATATTTCCTAGCTATAAATTACAAACACCTTCAAGATTTTCTTCTAGTATAGCATATGTGTTTGGACAAAAAGGTCTTATTAGTTTTGATTATTCTACTAAAGACTTTAGTAACACAAAGTTTAAACCAACTTCTGATGCTTATTATAGTGCACAAAACAATATTATGTCTAATTTACTAACTAGAGCAAATACCTACAGAATTGGTGGAGAGTACAAAATAAAGCAATTTAGTTTAAGAGGTGGTTACCGCTTTGAAGAAAGTCCTTATAAAAACGACGAAATTATTGGCGATTTAACTGGTTATTCATTTGGATTAGGCTACGACTTTGGAAACACCGTATTAGATTTGGCTTATAGTAATTCTTCTCAAGAAAGACAGGAGCAATTTTTTGATGTTGGCTTTACTAATGCAGCTAATATTGACAGAACAAACTCTAACATAACACTTTCTTTAAGTTTTAAGCTTTAACTCTCTAATAAAACATAAATATAAAAGCTTGAGTATCTACTCAAGCTTTTTTTTACATCTTAAAAGCAGTAAAACACGCATCAAAAAGTGTAAAAAACATACGTTCTGTGTATGTACAAGACCAAAGCGCTATTGTTAAAAGTGGTGAAGTAACTGAGTTTAGAGTTAACCTTAAAATCACTTTTGAAGTTGAGTAATCGCTTTTAGTTTTTATTTATAAAACACCTTATATTAAAAAGCCTGAACACTATGTTCAGGCTTTTTTGTTTCTATTTGTATTGGTTTGTTTGAATTAGAAGTTGTTTCCTAGCGTTTCAGAGTAAAGTG